>CAJXVQ010000588.1 GCA_913060685.1 uncultured Verrucomicrobiales bacterium | reverse complement strand
TCTACACAGAGTAGATCGTCGGCAGCGTCAGATGTGTATAAGAGACAGCGCGTGGGATATGCCGGTGGTGAAAAAGAAAACCCGTCTTACTACAGCCTTGGCAAACACACCGAGGTGCTTTCCATCGATTACGATCCCAAGGTTTTGAGTTACGACGATCTCTTGAAGATCTTTTGGTCGGCCCATCGCTGTGACCAGATCAATACTTCCCGGCAGTATATGAATGCGGTCTTTTATCACGATGACGCTCAGAAGAAGATGGCCGAAAAATCCCGGGCAGCGGCAGCGGCCGGTCAGGGAGTTGAGGTTGCCGAGGTGCAGACAAATATTCTCCCGGTGGGTAAATTCACCTATGCCGAAGGCTACCATCAGAAGTATTATCTGACCCGCTTTGGCGAGGTTCGCGATATTTTGAACAAAACATACCCCAGCGGGAAGGAACTTGCTGATTCTACCGTGGCGACTCGTCTCAATGCTTATCTCGGGAGTGGGATGAAGCGCGATTGGACGGTTTTTTTGAAGGAACTTCCCGAATTTGGTCTTCCTGAAGAATTAGAGGAAGCTTTGACCAAGGCTGCCACGCGTATGGTTGAGGGAGGAGATTAATTTCCTGCAGGAGATTACGAGTCGGACCTTGCGGAGGTAAAACCAGTAGGCATACTCTTTCCATGAAAGCCTCCGTTGTGTTCGCCATTGTTGCGATTTCCCTGTCTACTTTCGTTTCCTGCGAGTCCACTAATAGCAGAGGCGGAGGTGGTGGGGCATTTAGTGATTCCAAACCGGTGCGTGATCTTGATATCGGTGTCGTGCGAGATCCCAATAACCCGGCGGGGCAGACCCTCGAGGATCGACGTGAGATTGATTAAGGTGCGTGATTCTTACCATATGGTCTTTTTCTGATTGTCCTGATCACTGTGGCGCGGTTTCTTTTGCCCATGGACCCACGGTATCATCAGTTGGCAAAGCAGCTCATTCGCTATTCCACCTCACTTAAGAAGGGGGAAAAGATTCTTCTCGATCTCGTCGATACACCCGACGACATGGCGGTTGCGTTGATCCGGGAGGTTCGTGCCCGCAAGGGAGTTCCATTTTTACGACTGGGTTCCAATCGTCTGAGTCGGGAGCTTTTGATGGGAGCGAGCGATGAGCAGTATCAGGCGACCTCCAAGCATCTCCTGACCGAGATGAAGGACATGGATGCCTATATCGCGATTCGGGGCTCGCACAATATCACGGAGACGAGTGATGTCCCGGCTGGAAAGATGGGCACCGCGATGAAGCACCTTCGGAAGGTGCTGGATCATCGCGTGAAGAAAACCAAGTGGTGTGTTCTTCGCTGGCCGCATCCGGCGATGGCGCAGCAGGCCGGGATGAGCACCGAGGCTTTTGAGGATTTCTACTTCGATGCCTGCCTTCTTGACTACAAGAGTTACCTCCCGGCGATGAACGCTTTGAAGCGCTTCATGGCAAAGGCGAATGATGTCCATATTCTTGGGAACGGGACTGATCTCAAATTCTCGATCAAGGGAATGGCGGCCATTGCTTGCGGAGGACAAAATAATATCCCTGATGGCGAAGTGTTCACGGCCCCGATCCGGGACTCGGTGGAAGGGGTGATCGTCTACAATGCTCCCACGATTTATCGGGGAATCAGTTTCGATGGAATCAAGCTGACCTTTGAAAAAGGCAAGGTGGTGAAAGCCGAGGCCGAGGGAGGGATGACCCGTGAACTCAACAAAATCCTCGATAGTGATGAAGGAGCACGCTACATTGGAGAGTTCGCCCTTGGCTTCCACCCGATTGTCCGGGAGCCGATGCGTGACATTCTCTTTGATGAAAAGATCGCGGGAAGTTTCCACTTCACCCCGGGTCAGGCCTACGAGGAAGCTGATAATGGAAATCGCTCCACCGTCCACTGGGACATGGTCAATATCCAGCGTAAGGACTATGGAGGCGGTGAGATCTACTTTGATGGGAAGCTCTTCCGCAAGGACGGCCGATTCCTTGCCAAGAGCCTTGAAAAACTGAATGGCTAGTCATTCCGGTGCCTCGAATCGCTTGTCGTTTGAGGTAATCATGCCTACTAGTGGCCATGAAAATTCTCACATACGAGGATCGGGCGTATCCCGCTTTTGTGAAGAAACTCTATCGCCGGGCCATCCCGAGCGATGCGGTCTCTGATGTGGTTTCTGGGATTGTCTCGGAAGTCGCAAAAAAGGGGGACAAGGCTCTCGTGGAATTTGCATGGAAATTCGACGGGGCGAAGTTGACTACCAAGTCCTTGCGGGTGAGTGACTCCGAGTTGGAGCATGCCCGGAAGTCGGTGAGTCGCGAGACCAAGGCTGCGATTAAGGCTTCACTCAAAAATATTCACGCATTTGCCAAGAAGAGTATGCGCAAAAACTGGTCGGCCAGGAATCTCCAAGGGGTGGAAGTCGGAGAGAGATTTGTGCCATTCGACCGGGTGGGTGTCTACGTGCCGGGGGGCAAGGCTCCGCTGGTTTCGACCTCGCTCATGACTGCCGGTTTCGCCCAGGCGGCGGGCGTTCCTGAGATCGTAGGCGCGACGCCTCCGGGGCCCGATGGCTCGATCAATGTAGACCTTCTTTACGCGCTCGATACGGCAGGAGCAACCGAGATTTATAAAGCGGGCGGGGCCCACGGAATTGCGGCGCTCTCGCTGGGAACGCAATCAATCGCGCCGGTTGATAAGGTCTTTGGGCCGGGGAACAGTTACGTTGTCGAGGCCAAGCGGCAGATGGTGGGAGCTGTTTCGATCGATCTCCTGCCTGGACCGAGCGAGGTTTTGATTGCGGCGGATGCCACCGGCAATGCGCGATTTCTGGCATCGGATTTGTTGGCGCAAGCCGAGCATGGTCCGGACTCGGTCGTGGGTGTCGTGACTCATTCCAAGAAACTCTTTAAGGACATTCAAAAAGAGCTGGAGATCCAACTTGCTGAAACCCCGCGTCGGGAAATAGCGACCAAGGCGCTGAAGAAATCGGGCTTTCTTTTGCTGACCAAGTCGATGAAGGAATCGGTAGCCATCGTCAATGACTGGGCTCCGGAACACTTGATTTTGGTGGCGAAGGACGAGGATAAATGGCTGGGCGAAGTGCGGACCGCTGGCGCGATTTACGTCGGGAATTATTCGGCGGTCGCGGTGGGGGACTTTTTGGCTGGTCCAAGTCATACCCTGCCAACCGAGGGATCCGGGCGGTCATTTTCGGGATTGCGTGCCGACCAGTTTCAGCGTCGTGCGAGTGTCGTTAGAATGGATCAGGCGGCAGTTCGGAAGTCTCAAAAGGTGGTGGAGCACTTTGCTAAAATGGAAGGGCTGCATGCGCACGGTAAATCTGTGACCCTCCGTGCGGAAAGTTGAATGATGGCAGGATTTGGGAACAAGGTGGAACGCCGTAAAATATACCGAGCCGGTAGTTTTGCGGTTAGCGCGATGGCCTGCCCCGGTTGCCGTGCGATTGTTGCGGAATCAGTCGATCAGTGCCCGCAGTGCGGGTATTCCGGTCATTCGGCAGTTGAGAAATTTCCATTCGCAGCTCCCGCATTGGAGCGATATCTCGACCCCAATGAGCATTTCAGCGGGGCTGATCGTGAAGTGATTGATCGATCTTTGGATGATCTTGCAAAGCGGTTTCCCCAGCCGAGATTTTGTTTTTGTGTGGTCGATTTGGAGGAAGAGACTGATCCGCGCGAGTTTGGTTTTTGGATGTTGAATGCCAGCCCGGTGAGCGGCCCGGATGAGGAGAAGCTTCGACCGTGGACGATTTTATTGGTGATCGACAATGCCAATGGCCGGGCTTCGATTACCTCGGGATATGCGATCGAGCCATTCTTGAATGAAGAAGGGTGGGCTGCGCTGCTACTGCAGGAAAGACAGTTTTTCTCTTCGAGAAATTACGGGGCGGCTGTCTTGAAGTTTGTTGATGGTGCGATTGGCGTTTTATCAGAGGGCGCGGAGCGAACGGAGCGGAAACTGGGTTATCGCAAATTGGAGAATCGATACCCCGACCGGTGGTGGAAATGAGAGTCCTTATCTTTTTCTGGATGGTATTGCTCTTGCCGGCAATGGCTGATTCCCGTGCGGCTGTCTCTTATACACATCTCCGAGCCCACGAGACCGAGGCTGATCTC
>CAJXVQ010000587.1 GCA_913060685.1 uncultured Verrucomicrobiales bacterium | reverse complement strand
GAGATCAGCCTCGGTCTCGTGGGCTCGGAGATGTGTATAAGAGACAGCCTCATCGGTGGGCTGGTCTTTTTTCTTCGGGGGCATTTCCTCGAAGTGAAGCTGCTCCTGCATTTTGTTGAGCAGGTCGAGTCGGGCATCGAGAGCGAGTGAGCTGATATTATCGAGGCGAATGTCTCCTTTCTCAGTGCCCTCCTCGTGGCAGGAGTAGCAGTAGTTGTCCAAAAGATCGTTTGCCTTCGTAGATAGGGCGAAATCCGGGGAAGCTTGCAGCGAGGGAATTAGTACAAATGCTCCGAGGGAAAGCACGAGAGAAGTCTTGGTTTTTGGGAATCGGATCATTTCTTGAGGAAAGCGTGCAGGCGACGGAGAACATTTTCCGCCTCTCTGCGGGAGGTGATACAGGGAATCCTCCCCGAATCTTAGCACCAATCATGAGTAGGACAGGCATAAAGATGCCCTTGATGGGGTAGCTTGATTGAAATGATTTGAAGGCACTTCACTAAGGCCTGAGCTCGACTTTGACCCGGATGAATTCGCGAGTCATTTCCGGGATCGGGGAGGTGCTTCGATAAGTGACCGTTTCGGTGCCATCTCCATTTGGGGTGCTGAAGACCAGGACCGTTCCAAGCTCGCTCCAGCTTTCCAGGTCGGAACCAATTTGAACCTGATAGATTACGTCATCGGCGGAGAGATTTCGGCGATAACTCAGGGTCAGATATTCATCTGTAAATCCTGCGCCATTGTCGAAGATTGCGGTGCCGGCCTTGGGATACGATTCGGGGCTTTGTCCGCCATCACCTGCGAGTGATCCAAAGGCATACTCAAGGAGGGCATTGAGGCCGTCACCGTCGTCATCTGTATTCGAGTCGCCGGTGAAAGTGGTGGCGTCTGTTGTTCCCGGGCTGCCGTCGAGGGAAACGCTTGAGCGCCAGTTGGCGGGGTTTGAGTGATCGGGATTCGTTTCAGGCGCGATTAGAACGAGGCTGAAACCCGGACCATCGGATCCAGTGGGCCATGGAGCTTTGTCATTGTAAGTAAACCTGCGGGCATCGACACCGAGGGCATCGATAAGGCCAAGTTCTTCACCGGAATTACTCAGGCTGGTGCTTGCAAATTCACCGGGTGCAATGTTGATGCCCGCGGTGTTGTAGGCGTTGGCAAATGCGGTCTGGTTTTTGACAATAACAATCCGGGCATCCGGTGCCAGCGTGAAGCCAAGCGGGAAGGTGTAGTCGATTCCGACCAAGGTGAGATTTGAGAGATCAAGGGTGGCCGATGAGATATTCATCAACTCAATCCACTCAGAATCCTCCGAGGTTCCGGGAGGGTTATACATGACCTCGGAGATGACGATGTTGGAGGAATCGGCGATCGGGGCGACGAGGAATTCGGCTTCCGAGATTGCGGACCATTCTCCATTGTCAAATGATCGGGCGCGGACGAATGCTCCGCTGGTGATCGGGACGGTCGAGCCTGCCCCGTCGGTGGGCGCGATTCCGGAAAGCTGGACATCGAGTCCGGTGTCGCTGCTGGTGCTGCTGCTCTGGTGAAGCTCAACTGCCAGGATGTTGGTTCCTTCGAGGAGATCGCCCGCGGAAAGGCTGATGGTGCCGGCGCTGACCAAGGCACCTTCGTTTGAGGTGGCATTGATCGCCAGGTCACCATATTGCTGGTTTCCTCCGTCCATGTTGGAGCGTGCGATTTCCTTGCCGTTCAGATAAACGATGGCTCCGTCGTCCCGCACGAGACTGAGGTTCAGTCGGGTGAAGTCGTTGGCTCCGGTAACGACAAACGACTTGCGGAAGTAGATGGTCGGGAGTCGAGGACTTTGGTTGTTGAGGGATGTGTTGATGGTTCGCCCCGTGATGTCTCCGTAGCCAAGGAGTGCCTGGCCGGTATCCCAAGTGCCGTCGTTGAACGAAGGGTGTTTCCAGTCACTGGTAGTGTACGAGGGGTTTCCTTGCACTATTTCGCTGTCACTCCGGGCGACTCCATTGTCGAGATATTGCCAGCCTGACTCTTCCAATTGGATAAACGAAGTCTGGGTGCTTCCTCCGCCTACTGAAACAGCGTCGGGATTAATTGCACCTCCTTCCAGGCGGGGGTCACTTCCATCGGTGGTGTAATAGATTGTCCCTCCGAGTGAACCGAGTTGCAGGGACTGACCGATGGGGATGACACCACCATATTGAGATGAACCATTGACGAGAAATTCGGGTGCACCGACGGATGGGGTAAGTGATGAGTAGTTGTTAAGCACGTTTTCGCTTCGGACCGGGAAGTAGGAATTGACGAGTCGGTTCTGTTCCGTGAGCCATTGATTGTCGCGGGTGTAGAGGGTGCCGCGATGATCTCCCCAACGGGCGGATTCGGCGATGATGGCTCTGTCGAGTTCAGTGGCAAATTTCAGCCAGCGGGCGCTGGTGGCCTCGGGAGTCAGGGCGCCGCCCTCGGAAAAATGCATCTGAAGGCGGTCGGCAAAACGGATGCGGTATTCCGGGACACCCTCAAGAGTGCTCCGGACTCCCATGGGATCGAGGGGGGAATTTGATGACGTTTGACTTTCGAGGGTCCTTTCGCCATCCCAAGAGTAGAGCTGCCAGGGGGCCATTTGCCCGGGTTGCCCGGTGGGGAAGGGACCACCGCCGGCAGCGCGCCAGTTGCCGCCTGATTTGAGGTCGGCATTACCGCCGTAGCGGTTGATGATTTGGTAGTCGATGTATTGATCGATATCGATCACTTGCTGGATTTTCTCCCAGTCTCCGCTGGCCACGACGCCGGGAATGGTGCTCCAAGCTGTTCCGTTACCATCGACAGTCGAGGCTCCGTTCCGGGCATCGAGCAGGCTGTCATCGCCACCATTGTAGGCGGCGTAGTGTGACGCTTCGGGACGCTCACAGAGATTGTGAACCCCCCAGTAGAGGCCATTGACAAAAACGTGGACCATGAAGCCATGGCCGGCCGCAGGGTTTCCCATATCGAGCATGGACTCACGCATCCATTGGTCCCGGATCATCGAACCACGGCCGCGCTGTCCGCCGTCGCGGTGGATCCAGGAGTTGTTATAGCCGGCTCTGAGGGTGATGGAGTTGAACTCCTCGACCTCTGATCCCGGGAAAAGGGATTCGCGGAGTCTGCCTGGACCATACTCCGTCCGGAAGCGGAAGTTCATGGAGTGTTTGGGGCTCGAACCGGGGTTTCTGCTCGCACCACCCTGGACCTTGATTCCGCAGTTGACCTGCCAATCGTTGCGGGTATCGACGGCGGCGGGGATGAATTCCGCCGAACATTCATACTCAAGTGAGCCGTTGGTCGAGTTGGTGTAAATTCCGCCGCTGCCGCTGAAGTCATTTCGTTTCATGGCGATGGAAATGGTTGGAATGTCCCGCATTCCTTTGAGCATCGTTTGCGCGGTTGATTCGGCGTAGTTGGTGGCGCTCGCTGTCGCCTTGGAGACGCGGGTGTCCATGTTATAGTCTCCCGATGAAAGGTTTCCCCAACCGGCTGGTTGGGTTTGCTCGATAAATGCCGTGTTTAGGCCGGCTGCATCGGTGCCGTCGGGGTTGGCATTGTCGATATACATGAGGAGATAGGTTTGGCAATCGATGTTGGTCGGAGCGAATCCAGCTTTGATGGCCGCTGCCTTGACGACGGTGGTTTGAGTGACGGGAATGGGAGTCGTGTAAAGAGTGGCCGTTGCAGTGGGGTTGCCATTGGCATCGACCGGCCTGGTTCCATCGGTGGTGTAGTAGATGGCAGCATCAAGGGTATTGCTCGTGATGGTGACATCGATGGCTTGTGGATAGTAGCCGCGGTCCGGGGTGAAGTTGGTGTCGCGGACTCTTGCGATGCCACTGCTGTCATTTGCGGCGCCCGGAGTTGGGGTCGAAAAATAGACGGAGGCAGTGGTGGCCGGGTGCAGTCCGAAGGAGATGTCTCCATCCTGTCGAGGATAGTTGCTTCCTCCGGCGCCAAACTCGCTGGCCACCGTTCCGACGGGACGAACAAGTGCAATATATTCTCCACCGGCGGAAAGTTTGAAGTTGGTGTTGAGGTTTCCATTGGCGTCGGGAATTCCTGTTCCGGAGGCATAGACGATCAGGAAACCACCTGTCTCTTATACACATCTCCGAGCCCACGAGACCGAGGCTGATCTCG
>CAJXVQ010000586.1 GCA_913060685.1 uncultured Verrucomicrobiales bacterium | reverse complement strand
GGTCTCGTGGGCTCGGAGATGTGTATAAGAGACAGGGCCAGGAGTGCGTAGAGGGCGAGAATCAGGCCTCCGAAGAGCCAATTGAAACGACTCCCGGTTTCGCGGTCTTCCTTGACATAGCCGGACCAAACCCAGCTCACATTGGGGTCTTTCGCAACAATTTCTGAAATCCGGGGTTCCAGTCTTTCGGCCATTTTGAGGGTTTCGACTTCGGGTGATTCAGGTTCGGCATTGACGTAGGAAACCTGGGCTCCGTTGAGGCGTTCAATGGATCCGGGTGCTTCCTGGAGTGAGGCGAAGGCGACGGTGGAGAAGGGGATGATTGAGCCGTTTGGTGCCTGAATGGTCAGGTTTTCAAAGGTGAACATCGATTCGCGCTTCACCTTGGGGAGTCGCACCATCACGCGGATCTCCTCTCCATCCCGTTGGAGTCGCTGTGCTTCTTCCCCGTAGAAAGCCTGGCGGATCTGTTGAGCCAACTCCCTTTGAGTGATTCCGAGTTCAAGAGCTTGCGGCTTCAGGGTAATGGCGAATTCTTCACGTTGTCTTTGGTTTTTGGCGTAGGCGCTTTCAATTCCTTTTTGGCCTTCGAAGAGGAGTTCAATTTCATCGGCGAGGGCTCGCTTGGATTCGCTGTCGGGGCCACGAAGTTCCACGCTGAGGCCTTTCAGCTCGGAGCGGCCATAGCTCCGTCCCCCCGATTCGCCGGACACCCGTAAGTAGCGTGAACCGGAGATCTCCCCGATTTTTTCACGCCAGAGCTTGGCGATTTCGGAGTTGGTTGGTCCAGGTTCACTCCTTTCGCTGGGCGGCATGATTTCGACGGAAGCAAAGCCTTGCTCGGGATCGCCCGGTCCACCCCATCGAGAAGCCCCGGTGCTGGTCATGATATCCCGGATGAGTGATTCACCGGTGCCGGGATCAATGAGTTCTTTTTTGAGTTCCTCGGCACAGGCTGCAATGTGATCGATCTGCTGGTCCGTCTCCTCGAATGGAGTATTGTCGATCATGCTCAGGTAAGTCGAGATCCGGTAGCGCTCGATATTGGGCATATCGACGAAGCCCATCGCTCCGCTCTTGTGATAGCCGAGTCCGGCCATTGCGAGGGCGAAGAAGATGCAGATGGTCGAGTAGCGATGATTGACGGAGAACGCCAAAATTGGGCGGTAGATCTTTTTGATGAAGCGTTCGAGAGAATCCGCGATGCCCTTTTGGAAACGAGCGAAACTCCCCATCTTACGGCGATTCGTGCTCAGGTGCTTCAGGTGGGAGGGGAGGATGAGCTTGGACTCAATGAGCGAGAAGACAAGGACGGCTGCGACAATGGGTGGAATCTGGCTGGTCCAGTTTCCCCAGGATCCGGGGAAGTAGGCGAGGGGAATGAAAGCGACAATGGTTGTGATGGCACCAAAGGTGACAGGCGTGGCGACTTCTTTCGTTCCAAGGACCGCAGCGTCGAGTGGAGTCAGGTCTTCGCGCAGCCGGGTGTAGATGTTCTCGCCGGTGATGATGGCATCATCGACGACGATCCCGAGGACGATGATAAAGGCGAAGATGCTCATCGTATTGGCAGTGAGCCCAAAGTAAGGCATGAGCATAACGCCACCGGCAAAGCTGATTGGAATACCGATGACGACCCAGAAAGCGAGCATGGGGCGGAGAAAGAGTCCAAGGATCAGGAGGACCAACCCGGCCCCCATCATGAGGGAGCTCCCAAGGGTGGAAAGACGCCCCCGGATACGAATCGATTCGTCATCCCAGGCATAGAGATTGACGCCATTGGGGAGGAGGTCCGCGGTGTCATCGATGTATTTTTGAACGGCATCGGAAATCTCGATCGCGTTCTCATTCGCCGAGCGGAGGATGTCGATCATGATGGCAGGACTGCCATTAAACCGGGTCGTCATCTGGGCATCCTCAAAACCATCTTTGATGGTGGCGAGATCTTCGATGCGAAGTTCTGCACCATCAGCAGCGGTGACGATGATGTTGGCAAAGTCATCACGACTGTAGGCCTGTCCATCTGTCCGGATCATAATGGAACCAACAGGGGTTCTCAGGGAGCCGGCGGAGAGGGCGACGGAGGAACGGCGGATGGCGGTGACAATATCCTCGATCGAGAGCTCATGGTCCTGAAGTCTCTCGTCGTCAACTTCGATGCTGATTTCGAGAGGCTGGTTGCCCCGCATGTCGGTTCGCGAGATTTGTGGGAGATCGAGCAGTTCGTTTTCCACCCGTCGGGCGGTTTTATAGAGGTCGGTGTCGCTGAGTTCGCCGGTGATCGCGATGGTGAGGACCTCACGATAGTTGGACATGTTGGGGATGTGGATCTGCGGGCGCTCGGTTTCGCCGGGGAAGGTATTGATGGCGTCAACCCGGGCTTCTACCTCGTCACGGAGTTCCTTGAGATCGATCCCATCCTTGGCTTCGACATCGATATTGGCGGATCCACTGCGGGCATTTGATTCGATGAGTTTGACGCCCTGGAGGTCGCGGAGAGCTCTCTCGATGGGAATGATGACGTGTTCCTGGACATCCTGCGGACTGGCCCCACGGAACCTCATGTTGATTTCGACTTCACCAATGTCGTATGAGGGTTGAACCTCCAGCGGAACTTTGTTGAAAGCCACGAAAAGGCCACCAAGAATGATCGCCACCAGAAGGAAATTGGAGGCGATGTCATTTTTTGCAAACCAGCGAATCATCGTGGGCGATTATAACGGGTGATTTAAGGCTGTCCTGTCGTTTCTTGCAAATTTGCATCTAAGAAGCCGATGCAAAGGGACCCGCACGCCAGAAGTGTGCGGGTCCGGAAATTCTAGAAAGCCTTTACGAAAGTCTCGCAGCGAGGAGTTCCCGCTGGAAGAGGAGTTCCTTTGGGAGGTGATCGTAGAGTTTCAGGAAGAGTTCTCCTTGGGAGAGGAGTTCTTCCCGCCATTCCTCGGCACGGTAAGCCATGACTTCGTCAAAGTCTGTTTCGGAGAAGTTTGCGAGACCATCGGTGTTGAATCCCTCAAAGCGTGGGGTCCAGCCGATGGGCGTTTCGTAGCCGGGTGCCGAGCCCTTGCAGCGATTCACGATCCACTCAAGAACCCGCATGTTTTCACCGAAGCCAGGCCAGAGGAACTTGCCATCATCACTCGTGCGGAACCAATTGACGTGGAAGAGTCGGGGCAGGTTTTTGATCTCATTTCTCATGTTCAGCCAGTGGCTGAAGTAGTCGCCCATATTATATCCGGCGAAGGGAAGCATGGCGAAGGGGTCGCGGCGGACCCCGGCCTTCAGTCCGATGGCAGCGGCAGTCACTTCCGAGCCCATGGTGGCTCCGATATAAACTCCGTGGGACCAGTTGAAGGATTGATAGACGAGGGGCATCGTCGAGGGGCGTCGACCTCCGAAGATAATGGCCGAGATGGGGACGCCATCGGGGTCCTGCCAGGCGGGATCGATGGTGGGGCATTGCGAGGCGTGCGCGGTGAAGCGGGCGTTCGGATGAGCCGCTGGTTTTTCGTTTGCGGGAGTCCAGTCATGGCCCTGCCAGTCGATGAGGTGCGCGGGTGCTTCCTTGCTGAGTCCCTCCCACCAAACATCACCGTCATCGGTGAGGGCGACGTTGGTGAAAATGGTGTTCTCCTTCATCGAATCCATCGCGATGGGATTCGTATCGTAGGAAGTTCCGGGAGCGACGCCGAAGTATCCGGACTCCGGATTGATGGCGTGAAGGGTACCGTCTTCGTGGGGCCAGAGCCAGGCGATGTCGTCTCCGATGATGGTGGTCTTCCAGCCGGCTTCGGCATATTCCTTCGGCGGAACAAGCATGGCGAGGTTGGTCTTGCCACATGCGGATGGGAAGGCGGCCGAGACGTAGGTTTTTTCACCTTCCGGAGATTCAAGTCCGAGGATGAGCATGTGCTCGGCCATCCAGTTGTGCTCGCGGGCGATGTTGGAGGCGATGCGGAGGGCGAGGCATTTTTTACCAAGGAGGGCATTGCCACCATAGCCGGAGCCATAGGACCAGATTTCACGGGATTCCGGGAAGTGGCAGATATACTTCTCGTCGTTGCAGGGCCAGGGGACATCGGCTTGGCCTTCCTCGAGAGGCATTCCGGCGGCTGTCTCTTATACACATCTCCGAGCCCACGAGACCGAGGCTGATCTC
>CAJXVQ010000585.1 GCA_913060685.1 uncultured Verrucomicrobiales bacterium | reverse complement strand
GTGCGGGTGCCGTCTGACTTGCCGTTCACGAATGTCTCCTCGATTTCCAATTGACCATTTTCGTACCAGCCGCGGGTGAATCCATCGGCCACACCACTGCTTACTTCGATCGCCAGCTTCCGGGAGTCCTTACCGTATTTTTCCACCAAGGTCCCGTTGAATATCTCACCCCCGTTTCGGAGATGGAGAACGCCGTCCCGCAGGTCGAGTTCTGCCATCGTCCGTTCCCCGCTGTCCCTTATCACGGGCTCTGGCTCCGGCCACATCAATTGCAGCAGCAGGACCAAGCCGGCAAGCCCGCCGGCAGAGATCGCCAGGGATCGCCAGTTTTTCCGGACAACTGTTAGGATTCTATTCGACATGGAGTTTAAAAAAAGTATCCCTGCTCTCGCCAACTTCCACATAAACGTTGAGCGAGGTAACCTGATCTCCCAGGAGGTGCGCTGCCGCGTCCTTACCCGTAGCTTGAGTTGAAAACGGTTGATCCTGCCAGGTCTCGAAGTCCCGTGAAGACTTGATCCGGTAGGTCCGCCCGGGAATCGTGACGAATTCGAGCCTCGCCATTCCTTCCGTGATTTTTTTCACCTCCAACTTTAGGGAGTCGGACCGGTCAAAGGCGTAGGTGCCGGCAATGTATTCGGAAAGGTTGCTCATGCCGTCGCCATCGGAGTCATCGCCCGGCTTGACGTCAGCCAAAGAGCCGAGGTCGTCATTCGGGTCGAAGTCGATCAGGTCTTTTTCCCAAGAGTCTGGTAAACCATCACCATCCGAGTCCACCCCGAGGGTGAGGTTCAGTCGGGTGCTACCCGCGATCTCACCCAGCACGGGCAACGCGCCCTGCATCTGGATCGGCAAGTAACTTTGATTACCGATCACGACCCGGATCGTGAAAGGCGAGGCAGGCAGCATCGCAGTTGCCGTGTAGAGTTTGGAAGTCCTCGCTCCGTCGGTGGGAACACGGAGCGCGTAGTTGAGCCCGCTGCCGACGCTCGTGTCTACCGGTCCGCGGATCACCTCGCCATCAGGGCCGCTCAGAATGACGATGGCGTCTCCCGAGGAAAGAGGCATGCCTTGCTCGTTTTTCACCACGCCGTAGAGCGTGTGGTGCGGAGCCGGAGGGAAGGCCTTGGCGATGGGTGCCGCCAGAGTCATGAGGAGAAGTAGGGAAATCTTCATATTAGTTACCGGAGTAGGAATAGGTTTCGAAGTGCAGTTTGATATCCTTGACGGTATCGAGGAAGATTCGCACGCCATTCTTGGGATCGTTGAGCAGAGTGTTGCCTGGGATGACAATTTTCCAGCGGCTGTTCCACACCGAGCGCCCGATCAGGCGGGAGTTGGTGAAGCCCGGTGAGCTGCTGAACACAGTGCCGTCGGGCACCGCGCGGAAAGCCTGGTGCTTGCGCAACATGAAGGCGGGCTCGCTGAGCGAGGCTGCACTGACCCAGGCCGGCTGCGTCGAGTAGTCGGAATTCGCAATATTGAACGGCAGTGGGATGGCCTGATCCTGCACCGACCAGGCACGCACTGTGTCAGTATCACCAAGCGACGGCGCACGCATCATATCGATTCCAGCCGGAATCAGGTAGATGTATGGCGTCGCGCTGAGTGCGTTGGGGTCGTTGAAACCGAGATCGGGGTCGGACGGTGAATCCGCACCGATTCCACTCAGGGTTCCGCCCACGCTCGAAGGGTCATCCATGCCAAGGTAGCCTTGGAAGGCGACTCCAGAGGAACGGATTTTGGTGGCAAAGGAGGTTGGACTGAAACCGTGGTCGCCTGCGGCCAGCGGCTTGCCGAAGAAGTTGTGTCCATTGTCGATGGTCGTGGAGAACTCCAGCACGATGCCAGGCACCGCGAGGCCGCTGGCGTCACCAGCCTGCATGGCATGGCGACGCACATCCGGGTCGTCGAGAATGTTCTCCATCTTCGCGTCACTGAGCAGGTCCTTCCACGCGCCGTCGCCCTCCGTCCCGGGGATGATGCGGAAGTTCTCCTGACGCAGAGAGAAGGTCGTCCGATAACGGTCCGGATTGTTGAAGCCCAAGCGCGTCTTCGCAACCGACCAGTCCCCCGCCAGCTCCGCCAATACGCCGGAGAGCCCAGGATCCCCGGTATCAGAACCGGCGAATTGCGGCTGCCCATCAACCACCACGCCCAATGCCCGAGAACGAACGATTTTTTCGTAGAAGTCCTTCGCAGCCGTGTTGCCATCGGCGTCGAGCAAACCGGTCTCGTAGTCGTAGGCACTTGCTGCGAGGTAGGTATAGCGCGCCGATAGGTCGAAGAGGGCATTATAGCGCTCCAGCGCCTCGTCGCGGAATGAGCGGAAAGCGAAATCGCGCGTCCGGTAGCCTTGGATGATCGCCGCCGCATGCTGGCGAAAGACGAGTCGCTCTTTCTGAATCCGGTCACCCTTTGCCTGCAGCGCGTGATACTCACGCTGGGCTTGATCGTATTTACGCAAAGCGGCATCAAGGGCCCCCTGGTTGTCGATGAATTCCTGGAGGAAGGTGCTCAAATCGGCGACCATCTGCTTATGCTCATGGGCCCAAGCAATCTCGCCAACGTTGGTATTAAACGCCCTTTCCAATACATTCTGTGCGACCTCAAGGGTCTTGATCGAACTTTCAGCAAATTCGATTTTCCCTCTGATTGGAGCGGCTGTTGCGGCATACGCAGCATAGATTGCCCCTCTTGCGGCAAATGACGCATCATTCGCGACTCCTACCACTTTGGGCAGTACCTCAGCCTGAGCTTTGGCAGTATTGTTGATAGTCTCCAGTACGCCTTGCGATACCGCGCCATAATACTCAGCGGCCAAGATGAGGCCCTCTTGGATGGCCTGTTCTACGTCAAACAGATTGTTCGCGAGCACAGAGTCATTATGCGCACCTACCGCCGAATGGAAGAGGTCCAATTGATCATTCATCCGTTTGACCAAGCGATCGTAATCATAAACGGCGGCGAAGAGATCTTGCCGAACTAACAGCAGATCAGAAACCGCCGTCTGCATGCGCCCCGGACTCACGCGACGCCCCGTCCATTCCGGAGGCTTTCTTAAGTCGCCACTGATGGCGTCGAAGTGGAAAGGGACTGAATCTCCGATAGCGTCCGGCTGATTTTCAACCCCATCTTTAATGTCATTATCAACAATGTATTGTCCCGGATCGATCGTGGTATAGATGGTGTAAGTCCCATCGGGATAATCCGTCGTGCCACCACCATTGGTTCCGCCGCCACCATCCGGAGCCGAAAAGTTACCGAACAACTCCGTGATTTCCACGTATGCTGAATGCAGCAGATCCGGGCCGGCGTAGTCTTGCGGATACGGTTTCCCCGGACCGATGTCGTCGGTGTAAGGAGTGCCGTAGAGTTCGATGAGCTTATTGGTAAAAGCCTGCTCCTGTGACTCGATAACGAAACGTCGCTCATCAAGAGAGTCCTCCTGGCGGCGCAGGAACTGCGTGGATCCCTTGGCTTTGTCGAACGCGTCGACCGCGTTCTGCAGGGCGCCGACAGCGCGGCCGTAGATCTGCTCGTAGTGGGTCTTGCCAGCGTCAATCTCTGTAGGCGAAATGTCGAAAGCGAGCCCGCCTGCGGCGAGGCCAAGCGGGTTGAGGCCCGCGTCGGCATTATCGAGCGTCTGCTGGATAGCAGCGGCCTGCGCGGCAATTTCCGCCAGTTCGGGCACCGTGGTGCGATCGATCTTCTGGATCCCCTGGTGGTTCGGATTTGGATCGACCGCCGGGAGAAGAGAGTTGGCAGTTACCCAATGGAAGAGCGCGCCCTGCCCACCGCGTGAGGCCCAATCGTCGGTGCCCCAGTTGCGTACTCGGCCGGTATTGGCGTTGCCTCGCTCCTCGTGAAAGTCCTCCCACTCTGGCTCGTCGGCGGCTGAGAACTGCTGACGGTAGGTCAGATCAAGCGCCCGACTGGAGCTGCGCGCCACGGCAGCGGCGGCGGCTGCGAATTTGCGCTCGTCCTGATAGTCAACACTGACCGGAGTGCCGAGCACGAGGACGGCCTCGATACGCGGCGTCCAGGTGAAATTCGGGTTATTAAGCAACCCGTAGTAGCCGGTCAATGAGGTCAGGTAGTGGCCATAGGCGCTGTCTCTTATACACATCTCCGAGCCCACGAGACCGAGGCTGATCTC
>CAJXVQ010000584.1 GCA_913060685.1 uncultured Verrucomicrobiales bacterium | reverse complement strand
GCACGAAGCCGAACCACGAAGAGCACCGGAAGGACAGCCCTCCGACGATCACGAATGGGACCATTCGCCGGGGAGATCGTGACGGGTGACGATACCATTCCGCGCTCAGTGACTCCCGAACTCGACAACACCCTGTTTAATCTGGAGATGCTTCCGCTCACACTCACCCAGAAGAAATCCGCCAAGGTTGGACAGCGACAACTCGACCTGGCGAAGAGATGGCACCAAGCCGGGCTTCTCAAAAAAGCCGGACTTGAAGCCGTTTTAAGCACCGGGCCAAATGGCCACCTGGAAGAGTGAAGAGCATTCTCGTTCTACCCCGTCCATTTTTCGGCTCCAAAGTTGGACGGGGTTGCCATTCCGACCAAAGAGCAGTTTCAGAGGCATTGACGGGAGAGAAATTTTACCCCGTCCATTACCCCGTCCACTTTTCGGTGCATTTCAGGGGTATTTCCCTTCATTTCGGTGCATTTCGCACCCTTCCCCCTTGAAAAGGCGAAAGCCCTAAGTCACTGAGACTTAGGGCTTTCATTGGTTGCGGGAGTAGGATTTGAACCTACGACCTTCAGGTTATGAGCCTGACGAGCTACCTGGCTGCTCCATCCCGCGATTTGTTAACCACCTCTTGCGAGGCGGGCGCAAGCTAGGACGGCCCACCATCAACTTCAAGGTTTATTTGGCAAAAATCGAGACTTCCGCTAGAAGTCACCCGCCCTATGGGACCAATGCTCGAACAATCCCCTCCCGTCCCACTTGCCGAATGGCAGGAACAGGCGGAAAAACATCGCTCGCGGGTGGAGGAAATCACCCTCCCCATGCGGGCCCGGAAGTCCCGGCACGAAAAGCATCCTGTCTACGATTTCCTGCATACCTACTACTCCTTCCCACTCGGACGACTCGAGAAGTGGCACCCTGGCGCAGGCATCTTGCTCCAGGACGATCCCACTCTCGCATTCTCCGAAAAATACTATCGCCGGGAAAACGGCACGACTTGGATCGACCCGGCAAAACTCACCGGGAAAGGACGCGATCGCCTGAAGTGGATCCTGCAATTACTGTCTCTCACGCAATCCCGCCCACCCAATCTCGCCTGCCACGGGCTTCACGAATGGGCCATGGTCTACTCCGGTTCGGATGTCCGCCACCGCGAAAGCGCTCCTCTCAGGCTGCCTCAGGCGGAAATCGACGGGCTTGTCTCAAGCCGGCCCATTTGCTGCTCGCACTTCGATGCCTTCCGCTTCTTTGCTCCTGATGCCATCCGCTTCAACCGCCTCTCCCCCACTCTCCTCAGCCGCGAAGAATACGAGCAACCCGGATGCATCCATGCCAATATGGATCTCTATAAGTGGGCCTACAAATCCTCCCCATGGATTTCCTCGGACCTCCTCGCAAAAGCCCTTTTCTTCGCAATCAAAGCCCGGGTCATCGATATGCGGGCCTCTCCCTACGACCTCTCGGACTATGGCTACGAGCCCATTCGGATCGAGATTCCCGAAGGCCGCCGCGAATACGAACACGAACAAATGGCACTCTATCAGGAAGGCCTGACCCTCCGAAAGGAGCTCATTGAGGCTCTCCTAGGCATCCTCGGAGCTTGAGTCGCGCCCTCCTTTTCCTATCCTTCCTTCATGATGAAACAGCTCACCTTATTCGCCGTCACCATTTTACTCTGTTTCGGCTTCACCAGCTGCGGCGAAAAATCTGATACCGATTCCATTTCGATCAAAGTCACCGGCATGAACTGACACAATGTCTGTGTGAAAAGCGTGCAGTCTGCACTCGCTGATATCGATGGACTTGAAGATTTGAACGTCGAGGTGGGATCTGTCACCTATTCCGGACAAGTCAAACCAGAGGAAGTGATCACCGTGATTGAAAGCAAAACACGGTTCACCGCCGAGCCGGATTAAAGAAGACAAACTCCACCACGATCAGGCCGTCCTTCGCCCCGCGTGGAAGACGGCTTCTTTTCTGCACAGGCGGTTTAGAGTTCCAAATTCCCCATTTTCTGTTTTCTCTCCCGCCATGATCCCAAACGTCCTCGCCGAACGATACGCCGCCGCCCAAATCCGCGACATCTGGTCCCCCGAAGGCCGCATCATCCTCGAACGTGACTTTTGGATCGCCGTCATGAAGGCCCAACAGACCCTCGGTCTCGATATCCCGGACGAAGCCATCGCGGCTTACGAGTCGGTCAAAGACCAGGTCAACCTCGCGGCCATCGACGAACGCGAGCGCATCACCCGTCACGACGTGAAGGCCCGTATCGAGGAATTCAACGACCTCGCCGGCCACGAGCACATCCACAAAGGGATGACCTCGCGGGACCTCACCGAGAACGTCGAGCAGCTTCAGGTTTACCGCTCGCTCGAGATCATCCGCAACAAATCTGTCACCGTCCTCGCCCGCCTCTCCGAGCGCGCCACCCAGTGGTCGGACCTCATGATCACCGCCCGGACCCACAATGTCGCGGCCCAACCCACGACTTTTGGAAAGCGCCTCTCGATGTTCGGAGAGGAAGTCCTGAGCTCCTTTCACAATCTCGACTCCGTCCTCAATTCCTACCCCGTCCGCGGGCTCAAGGGCGCGGTTGGAACCCAGATGGACCAAGTCTCTCTTTTCAATGGCGATACCGAAAAAGTGGCGGCTCTTGACGAACAAGTCCGCGAGCATCTCGGCCTCCCGAAAGCCTGGACCAATGTCGGCCAGGTCTACCCGCGCTCGCTCGACTTCCGTGTCATTTCAACACTGGTTGACCTGGCAAGCGGTCCTTCCTCTCTCGCGAAAACCCTCCGCCTGATGGCGGGCCACGAGACCGCCTCGGAAGGCTTCGCCAAAGGCCAAACCGGCTCCTCCGCGATGCCACACAAGATGAACTCCCGCTCTTGCGAACGCGTCAACGGCTTCCACACCATCCTCAAAGGACACCTCGCCATGGCCTCCAATCTCGCCGGCGATCAGTGGAACGAAGGTGACGTTTCCTGCTCGGTGGTCCGCAGAGTCATGCTGCCGGACGCCTTCTTCGCGATGGATGGCCTCTTCGAAACCTTCCTGACGATTTTGGGGCAAATGGACGCCTACCCTGCCGTCATTGAGAAAGAAAACGCCCACTATCTCCCCTTCCTTCTGACGACTACCATCATGATGGAAGCTGTCAAAGCAGGCGTCGGCCGGGAAACCGCCCACGAAGCGATCAAGGAACATGCCGTCGCCACCGTGCAGGATCTCCGAAATGGCACCGCTACGGAAAACGACCTCCTCCAACGTCTCGCCGACGACGATCGACTCCCCCTTGACGCCGAAGCGCTGGCCCTCATCCTCGAACAAGGCCGCAGCAACGTGGGACAGGCACAGGCACAGATTGCCCACTTCGAGAGTCAGATCACGCTGTTGAAGGCGACCTATCCCAACTCCGCAAATTACCTTCCAGGATCCATCCTTTAAAGAGCTCATTGTAAATAAGTTGCATCGAGCTTATCCCACAGTAAGATTTCCCCGCAAATAGATCATGCATCATATTAGACGCTCTTATGCTGCTCGCGCTTTGGTGTGGTCAAGCATCGCTTTCATTTTGGCATTTGGTTCGCTGCCTGCTATCATCGCAGCAGTTGTTCATATGATCGCCTCGCGATCCGAGGAAAGCATGAGACTGGCTGGCGCGGTCGCGGGGATCTCGCTGCTGCTCTGGATCATCGCTTGGATATCGACAAGACATAGCAGATGCCAGCTTTGTCAGGCTCCTGTCTTCGGGTCACTCAAATGCAGCCTTAGCCCGAAAGCAGAAAAAACCTTCGGCAGCTATCGCCTCCGGGTCTGCTTTTCAATTCTTTTCCATCGCAGTTTCCGATGCCCCTACTGTGGGCAAAGTTTTACCCTCTCAAAGCCTGCCAAAGATCACTCCCTGCCAGCAGTTCCCGGTCGCCGGTCAATCTCGACCAAGCGTGGCCAAGGTCTCCCCGACAGGAAACGCAAGTTGTGATTGTAAAGCACGTCGTCCGGCATAGCTTCTGAGGGTGAAGTGGTTCATGACACTGCTGATTGGCCTCCTGATGGGAGCTGCCGGAGTCGTTGGGGGATATTTCTATTTTTCGACCCGCTCCGCTGGTGATGACTTCATCACGATCATTTTTACAGCTGTCTCTTATACACATCTGACGCTGCCGACGATCT
>CAJXVQ010000583.1 GCA_913060685.1 uncultured Verrucomicrobiales bacterium | reverse complement strand
TACACAGAGTAGATCGTCGGCAGCGTCAGATGTGTATAAGAGACAGGAAGAAGGTCTTTAAAATTGATCCTGTTTCCGAAGGGGAAGCGGTTCACAGTTCGGAAGAGTTGGCGCTTTTGGTTGAAGAGTCGGAAAGACAACAGGAGGTGACTGAGACCGAACGTGAAATTTTGATCAACGCGCTCGAACTCAACGACGTCTCGGTCAAGGACGTGATGACCCCGCGAAGCGAGGTCGTCGTGCTCGATTTGGATCTCGGGTTTCAGGAAAATCTCGATCTCGCAATCGCCTCAAAGCACACCCGCTTTCCTCTGGTGAAAGGCCATCTCGATGAGACCGAGGGCTTGATCCATATCAAGGATGTTCTCCGGCTCATGAACAAGGACGAGCCGGATTTCATGAACATCCGGCGAGAGCTCAAGATGGTCCCAGCCACGATGAAGCTTGATGACTTGCTCCAGTTCTTCTTGAAAGAGCGGGCCCAACTTGCACTCGTGGTCGATGAATTCGGCGATGCTTCCGGACTCGTCTTTATGGACAATATCATGGCGGAATTGGTCGGAGACATTCACGATGAATTTGATGAGGATGAGGAAACCGATTTCCTGCGAATTAATAGTGAGGAGTTTGTCGTAGAGGGAGGACTGAGTCTCAACGAGCTTTCAGATCACGAACCGGCCATCGATCTGGAAAGCGGTGAAGTAAGCACGATTGGCGGATATATTGTCCAGCAGCTTGGTCATCTCCCTGATCCAGGCGAGACAATCGAAGTGGAGGGTTTTGAGGCCAGCGTTACGAGCACCGACGGCCGACGAATCGAGCAGCTCCGCTTTGTGAAATTGCCCGATGAGGCTGAAGGTGCCGAGGTGACCACCCCAACTTAAGGACGGAGCCGACTATCGAACTGCGAGGCGGAGATCTTCGAGGAAGAGTTTTTTCTCTCGTTTCTGCTGCTGGGGATCTTGGAGGCGAAGCAAGTAGGAGGGGTGGATCGTAGCGATGACAGTTTCAGCGAGGCCGGTGTTTTCGATGAGTCCCCGTTGTTGGGTGATTTTGAATTTGGGGTCGAGAAGGGATTTGCAGGCGCTTGATCCGAGGAGGATGAGGATGCGGGGTTTGACTTGGAGGAGTTCACCGATCAGCCAAGGCTTGCAGCGGGAAATTTCATCGAGGTTGGGGGTTTGGTGAAGGCGGTGTTTTCCTTTCGGGACGAACTTAAAATGCTTCACGGCGTTGGTGAGGTAGGCTTTTGTTCGGTCAATCCCGGCGACTTCGAGGGCGCGGTCGAGGAGTTGGCCGGCGGGGCCCACGAAGGGCCGGCCGAGAAGATCCTCTTGGTCTCCGGGTTGTTCGCCAACAATCATGATTTCAGCATCGGGCGGGCCTTCTCCCATCACGGTGCCGGTGGCGGCGGTATGGAGAGGGCAGGCCTGACAGCATGAGGCGGCTTCCCGGAGTTTTGCGAGCGGTTGGCCAAGGTATTCGTCGGGGGAGAGGACTCGTGACTCTTCTTCAGTCGAGAGATCACGGAGTTTTTTGAGGTAAGGATTTTTGCCGCCACTGGTTGCAGGGCGGGGCGTTTCCCCGTGCATTTGGCCGACGCGGTTCTTGCTTTCAGAAATGAGGGATTCGATGAGGCCGGATTCGGGGAGGTTCTTCCAATATTTTTTGGGCATCTCGGCTTGCATCGCCTTCACCTTGAGGCGGGCGGGGTTGAAGATGCTGCGGTAGTAGCCGCGCCAGAGTTCATCGAGTTCTTCCTCGGGGACTTCGATTTTGTCGACGCCGGGGCCGAGTTGAAGGTCCTTGCCATCCCAGGAGGCAGAGCCGGTGGGGGTGAAGATTGCCCAGTCCATGCCGGTGAAGCGCTTTTGAAAAAACTTCGCGGTGAGCGGCATGATGCGGTGGTCGGGTTCGAACCACGCCATGAATTGTTCGCGCTCTGTTTCGGGATCTTCGCCGGTTTTCTTGAAGCGGACGAAGGCGTGCATTTTATGAATGTCACGGGCGATTTCCTTGCGCATTTTGAAGAGGCAGGAGAGATCGGGGTCGGTGCGGAGTTTGAGAAGGTTTTTTTCGCCTCCGTGGGTGAGTCGCCAGAGGGTGCGGTAGAGGAGGGCCCATCGCTCGAGCGAGCGATGGTGGGCGATCGTTTCAGCAAGCGCGAGGAAGTCGCGGGGGACGGCAGGGATAGAAGCGTCCCTGGAAGGCAGGGGAGAGTCGGCTTGGGTGAAGAGTCCTGATTGGCCGGGTTCCTCCCAGATTATTTCACGGGGGTCTACCTTGGCCTGCAACAATGAACGGGCCTTGTCTCTCCACTCGGGAAAGCCAGATTCGATCGTGTAGGTTCGCATGATGTTGAGGAAATTAACTTTTGCGCAGGTTTTGAGGTTGGCCTTCAGCCAACTCTCCTGCCCCGATAGGAAACCCAACGCATTGCGTTGGGCTGGTATCACTTAGGCTGTTGGCCAATGTGGAGATGGGGGGTCTCTGATCTCTCGATGGAAAGCAGATCTACTGGAGGACATTCTAGGAAAGATTGAGCTCGAGCTGTTTGGCGGGAGGGGCGAAGCGGGCGCGGAGGTTGTCGTGGTCGAGTTCGCGGGTGTTGGGGTGGTGGTCTTTGGTGATGATAAAGGGGAGGACTTTTTTGAGGGAGACCTTGAGCCGGATGAGATCCTGGATACGAATGGCTCCGTAGCGGCGGATGCCGAGGATGCGGTCGGCATTGCGGATGCCGAGGCCGGGGACGCGGTAGAGCATGAGTTTCTCGGCGCGGTTGAGATCGACGGGGAAGAGGTGTCGATTGCGAAGAGCCCAGGAGAGTTTGGGGTCAAGATCGAGATCGAGGTTTGGCAGTTGATCGGAGACGATTTCATGGGCCGCGAATCCGTAGAAGCGCATGAGCCAGTCTGCCTGGTAGAGGCGGTGCTCGCGAATGAGCGGGGGAGCTTGCAGGGGGAGAATGGCGGAGGGCTCGGGAATGGGGCTGAAGGCGGAGTAGTAAACGCGGCGGAGGCGGTAGTTTGAGTAGAGATCGTGCGAGCGATTGAGGAAAGTTTGATCAGTCGATTTGTCGGCACCTACGATGACTTGCGTACTTTGGCCGGTGGCGAACCGGGCTTCGGGAGAACGTTTGCCTTTTCTTTCGCGGCGAATCTCGGAGGCGTTCTCGACGCGGTGCCGTATTTTACCCATGGCGATGCGGGTGCGCTTGAGGGATTTTTCAGGGGCAAGGATTTTGAGGCTTTCCTCGTCAGGGAGTTCGATATTGATCGAGATGCGGTCGGCGAGTTGGCCGGCTTTTTCAATAAGCGCAACGGAGGCTTCGGGGATGGTTTTGAGGTGGATGTAACCGCGGAAGTCGTGGTCTTCGCGAAGAGCGCGGGCGACTTCGATGACCATCTCCATGGTGTGGTCGGCATTACGAATGATGCCGCTGCTCAGGAAGAGGCCTTCGATGTAGTTTCGCTTGTAGAAGTCGAGGGTGAGCTTCACGACCTCGGCCGGAGTGAAGGCGGCGCGCTGGACATTGCTGGAGCGTCGGTTGATGCAGTAGTGGCAATCGTAAAGGCAGCGGTTGGTCAGCAGGACCTTGAGGAGTGAGATGCAGCGGCCATCGGGCGCGTAGGAATGACAGATTCCGGCGCCCCCGGTTGAGCCGACGCCTTTGCCGTTTGAGGAATTCTTCCGTGTGGCACCGGAGCTGGCGCAGGAAGCGTCATACTTGGCGGCGTCGGCGAGGATCTCGAGTTTCTTCTGTAATTCCATCGTTCGTTTGAACAGTAAACGATGGTTCGGGAAGATGAAATGATTTTTGGAAATGTTAGATTTCTCCTCTTTTAGGAGGTTTTTTTGGAAGGCGATCTTGAACGATTACCGCGCGAAGACGGAGGCGCGTTCTTCGGGGGTGAGTTCCTTCCACTCTCCAATGGGAAGGTCGCCGAGGGGGAAGGCGCCGATGCCTTCGCGGAGGAGGCGGAGGCAGGGGAGGCCAACGGCGGCGGTCATGCGACGGACCTGGCGGTTTTTACCTTCGCGGAGTTCGAGGCGGATCCAGGTGTCGATGATGCTCTTCCGTAAGCGAACGGGCGGGTCGCGTTCGTGGATGGGTGGTGCTTGCTTGAGAGCTGTCTCTTATACACATCTCCGAGCCCACGAGACCGAGGCTGATCTCG
>CAJXVQ010000582.1 GCA_913060685.1 uncultured Verrucomicrobiales bacterium | reverse complement strand
GAGATCAGCCTCGGTCTCGTGGGCTCGGAGATGTGTATAAGAGACAGCCTCCATGGGAGTCCCTCCCACTCCCAGGTGAATCACCCCTACCGGAACACCCAACTCGGATCGCAGTTTTCTCGCAAAGTAATACCCCACCCCTGAAAACCCAGCCAAACTCTTTGCCGAAGCGCGCTGCCACCCTTTCGTTTCATAATAGTTTTCCTCGTTAAGCCCTTTCAAAAAATCCCGGGAGAATCGACCACCTCCCGGATGGAGCCTTCCTTGAAAATTAAAGACCCTCAGCCCGGCATCTTCCCCTTCCGCCATCGCTTCCTTTCCAGTTGCGCAGTCCTTTAGCATCCAGCGCATATTCGATTGCCCGGTCGCAAGCCAGACCTCGCCAAACACCAGGTCCTTCCTTATCAGTCGCTCATCAGCGGCAACCACCTCCATTTGGATTCCCTTCGCCGAAGCATCAACAGCCTCAAACTCCACTTGCCAGAATCCTTCAGCCGACGCGGTTGTCTTCCTTTCCCTTTGCCCAAGCTTCACCCGAATCACCACTCCGGGCACGGCCTTCCCCCACACCGGCAACACCTTCCCGGCCTGTAAAACCGCATGATCGGTATAGGGCAGTGCCAACTCCAAAGCAGCACCGAGATGCCCGGTAAGTATTAAAAGGATCAAACTACTTCGGGCGAACATCTTTCCAGCCCTCTCCACGCTTCAGTTGCAGCGACAGCGTCTCGGCCACTTCGGATCGCTCTGCACCCTCGATCAAATTCACTCTTTCTTCAGGGTCCTCCAAGCGGTCATAAAGCTCCCTTTCAACAACCTCGTCTCCCTTGAGCCACTCCACGTATCGATACTCCTGAGTCCTCATCGCATAGCCACGAATCTTCCCTCTGCTGAACTGGGAAAATGCCGCTCCTTTCCAATCCCGATCAGGATTTTTCAACAACGGAGCCACGCTCACACCTTCGAGCTGTCCCCCAACCCTCAACCCACATAAGTCAACAAGTGACGGATACACGTCAACCAACTCCACAAGTGCCTCGGATTTTTGCCCGGCAGTCGTCATCCCGGGTTTTCTACAAATCATGGCCACTCTCGTATCGAGTTCATAATTTGTCGTTTTCCCCCAAAGTCCCTTTTCTCCCAGATGGTATCCATGATCACTCCACAGCATCACCACGGTATTCCCAGCCAATCCATTTTTCTCTAGCGCATCCAACACCCGGCCAATCTGTGCATCGATATAACTCAGACACGCGTAGTAGGCGTGACGCGTCTCCCGCTGATTCTCATCTGAAAACACTCCCTTCTTCGGCTGATCTGTGTATCGCCGTTTTTCATGCGATCCATGCCCTGCCATCGAAGGAGCTCCCTTTGGCCAATCCTGATATTGGGCGAGTTCGATCTCCTCTCTTTTGTAGAGATCAAAATATTTCTTCGGAGCAATGTAAGGTGAATGCGGTTTAATAAAACCGACGGCCAGAAAAAATGGCTCGTCCTTCTTTTCTCCAAACTCATCCAAATACTGCACCGCGCGTTTCGCAACCTGTCCGTCGTAAAGCACATCATCTGCCACTGGAGCAGCCTCCTCCAAAGGACCAAATACCAAATACTGATCCCACTCCGCCATTGGGCGTTTCGGAAACATCTTCTTAAAAATCCCCTGCGCTGCCGCGATGCCCTCCTCGGTATAATAGTATCTCGGTCCCGGTCTGAATGCCGGAACGCTCCAACTTTCCTGATCCCCCATCACATCCCACTTCGGTGCCATTCCTTTCGGAAACACCCCATGATTAATCTTCCCGCAAGCCGCCGTGAAATATCCCGCCTCCTTGAAAAACTGAGGCAAAGTCACAATCCCCGGATTCTGATCACGATAGTGGGCGTGATTCCCGTGAATCCCGTTGGTATCAGGCCGCATCCCCGTCAGCAGGCTTGCCCGGGAAGGTCCGCAAATTGCTTGCTGACAATAGGCATTCTCAAACAAAAGCCCGGATTCTGCCAAGCGATCAATATTCGGACTCTTCACATGCTCCGCTCCGTAGCACCCCAATTCAGGCCTCATGTCGTCCACCGCTATCATCACGACATTCAGCGGCTTGGCCATCACTCCACTGACCAGCAAACATCCACTCACAAAACCTCGCAAAAACATGAACTCAAACTTTCCCTCCTTCACTCCGGCAACAATGACACTAATCTGGTCAACTTTCCATACCAGTCTTCTCAAGTTCGCAATTGCCCCATCCGCCAACAATCTCCTGCCATTGCCCACCATGACTTCCTCAGCGAACCAGCTTTCCGAACTCACACTCCGCAGTCGCGGCTATGATCTTGATCCAATCCAATTTGGATTTCTCGACGAATTTCGCAAAGACCCATTCACCCGTCTCGACGAAGCCCACAGATCCCTCGATTAAAATGGCTACCTCTATCTCAAAGGCCACGTCGGTTCCCATAAATGTTCACGTGTTTGTTGAAAAATGAATCCCACCGACTCCAAACAGCGCATCGCCCAACTCAAGCTACTCCAGGCTTGGGAAACTCACACTGCCCGTCTTCTCGGGGGATGGCTCCCCGCCATTCGACTCTGGGAAGCCAAGCATGAAGTCGGCCTCCACCTCTGGCAGGACCTTCAGTCGGCCCGCGAACTCCGCACCCGACTCTGGGAACTTCGAATCAACCGACCCGATACCACTTCCGTCACAACGACAGTCCTCCCCGTCATCAAAATCCTGGCCTCGGCTCAACACGATTTCGAGGCCATCGCCGGAGCATACCTCGGTATCAAAAAATCGCTCGCCGAAGCCTACCGAACCTACCTCACCCAGACCCATCAAACATGGGACGCCCCCTCCATCGACATTCTCACCCGCATCGCAACCCAGAAGGAATCCCAAATCGAATGGGCCGAAGCCTGTCTTCAGCAAATCGCCCCTTCCGATTCCGAGCAACATCTCGTCCAGCGTTGGACCACCTACGCTCAAAATCTCATCTCCGCATCCGGCGGAATCACCGAAAAGAATCCAGCACCCGAACTCCCCACTCCACCTCCCGGCTACTCCTCCCTTCTCCCCTTCGGCGAAGCGAAACGCGACTCCCGTTTCAAAGTCCAACTCCACGGCTTTGAACGCCCTCCCATCGAGGATGAAAAGGCGCACACCCTTTGGCAGTTCGTTTCCTACACCATGGAAATGCAAGCAGCCGAAACCCTCGGCTCCGTCCTCTGGGAAGTCGAAGGTATGGACTGGGAATTCTACTACGACATCGCCCGCCACTGCTACGACGAATGCCGCCACTGCAAAATGGGCGAAGAACGTGTCCGCGAACTCGGACACGAAATTCACGAGTTCCCCCAGTTCGTTGGCAACTACGCCTGGCGTCAACTCTATGACCCCATGCGACGCTACGCCATGCTCACCTACATCATCGAGCAAGACTCCTTCGCCCTCAAACACGAGACTTACAAAAACTACGTCCGACTCAACGACCACACTTCCGCCGAAGCCGTCCTCTACGACATTATCGACGAAACAATGCACGTCCGCTGGGGCATCAAGTGGGTCCCAAAACTGATCGAGCACCAAAAAGACTCCCTCTCCCTCGACGGCATCCTCTCCGAATGCCGCCAAGCCGTCCTAGACAATTCCCTCGCCCCCGCTCAACGCACTTCTGCGAAGAAATAGCCCACCCCCTCCGTATTGATCTCAATGAGATCAGTCCTCGTCCGTTTCCTGATACCCCTATTCCTCCTGCTTTCCGCGCAAGGAAACACCGTCCCCATCCTTAATGATGGTTCGGCCGTCACCATCCTGGAATTCCGTATCCCCACTTCCGGGGAAAGAACCATCGCCTCGCTCGATCTCGATCTCACCGGCACCACCGAGCTTTCCGACATCACCCGACTCACTCTTACCCACATTCGTCGCGCCGGAAACAGAACCCTTTCCACCTCGAAAATCGCACAGAAGACCACTCTCAACGGCCCCCTCACCCTCCCCAAAGGGAACCACATTCTCCATCTCTCTCTCCACACCAAACCCAACGCTGACCTCCTCCACAAAATATCCACCAACATTTCCACCATTCATTTCTCCGACGGTTCAACTCACTCCGATCTGCCAAAGGCCCCTCCCCACCGCCTCTCCTACCCCATTCACCTTCGCCACCAGCATCACTGCCACA
>CAJXVQ010000581.1 GCA_913060685.1 uncultured Verrucomicrobiales bacterium | reverse complement strand
ACGAGATCAGCCTCGGTCTCGTGGGCTCGGAGATGTGTATAAGAGACAGACCACCCTCATGAAAAGCGGCGATAACCCTTATCAAAAGTGCCCTCAGTTCAAAGCCGCCCTGGAATCCAAGGCGAACATCGTCGTGATCATGCTTGGCACCAATGACACCAAGCCGCAGAACTGGAAACATTTTGAAGCCGATTACGAGAAGGACTATCGCGACCTGATTTCCCGTTTCGCTGAACTCGAAAGCAAACCACGCATTTTCCTCTGCCTTCCACCCTACATCGCAAAAGAAGGCCGTTGGGGGATCAACAACCCCAATACCCGTGACCAAATTCCAGTCGTCACCAAGCTTGCGAAGGAGCTAAAACTTGGTCTCATCGACGTCTACTCCTCTCTCGAGGGCCACGACAAACTCATCCCCGACACCGTTCACCCAAACACCGGAGGAGCAACCAAGATCGCCGAAGCTGTTGCCAATGCCCTGAGTGGCCAAAAGGCCGCGAAAGATTAGAGATTCATTCAATATCTTGATTGCTCCCCCTCATTTTTCCGGCTTCACAAGCCAATGTCGTCAGAAAAGCCAGGTTCAAGCTGAATTCCGCCCTGATTCCATCTTGAATCCTTTTGTCTTTGGCGGCTCACAATGCGCAAAATTCCTTGCTATCGCCACGATTTCCCCGTAAGTCGCCCCTCCCTTCCCACGAGCTGCACTATCAACAACGAGAAACCGGGTAAGGTCCATTGCAGCAATTTCTCACCAAAAGCGCCTTCGTGCTTTAACGGAGGACCCAAAAATAATGATTAACGAACTCGTCAAAGACATGGTTGAAGCTGGCGTCCACTACGGACACCAGACCAAGAAATGGAACCCGAAGATGAAGCCTTACCTCATGAAGGACAAAGGCGGCATCTACATCATCGACCTCATCAAAACCGTTCAGTGCCTCGATAAAGCGTCCGACTTCCTTTCGTCGCTCGCCAGCAAGAACAAGAAAATCCTTTTCGTCGGCTGCAAACGCCAGGCTCAGGATGCTGTCCGCGAAGCCGCAGAGGCCACCGGGCAATACTACGTGAACTACCGCTGGCTTGGCGGAACCCTCACCAACCTGACCACCATTCGCAACTCGGTGAAACGTCTCAAGTATCTTGAGGACATCGAGCGTGCCCCTGAATACAAGGCCATGTCCAAGAAGGAACTCTCCGCTCTCGGCCGCGAGAAGGACAAGCTCCACCGCAACCTCAATGGGGTACGTGACATGGAGAAGCAACCGGACGCCGTCGTCATCGTTGACACCGCCCGTGAGTCCATCGCCGTGGCCGAAGCCAAGCGTCTCAAGATCCCCATCATCGGAATCGTCGACACCAACGGAGACCCTTCCAAGCTTGAGTATCCTGTTCCTGCCAATGATGACGCCATGCGCTCCATTCGCATCGTTCTTCAAAACCTCGTCGACGGAATCACCGTCGGTGCCAAGGGATAATTTCACCAACCGATACCAGAGACAAAAATATGATTACCGCTTCTCTCGTTAAAGAGCTCCGGGAACGCACCGGAGTTGCCATGATGGAATGCAAGAAGGCCCTCACTGAAACTGAGGGTGATATCGATGCAGCCATCAAAATCCTCCGCGAACGCAGCGGAGCCAAAGCTGAGAAAAAAGCTTCCCGTGAAGCCAACGAAGGCATCGTCGTCGCCAAGATCGCGGAGTCCGGCAAGTCCGGAATCCTCGTCGAGGTGAACTGCGAAACCGACTTCGTGGCCAAGAATGATAACTTCCAGGCCTTCGTCGGGGAAATCGCCGGCACGATCCTTGACAGTGACGCCTCCGATCTTGAATCCGCTCTTTCTTTAACCAAAGGAGACGGAACCCTCGATGCCTTTGTGAAAGGCAAGGTTCTTGAAATGGGTGAAAACCTCAAGATCCGCCGTTTCGAGCGCCTCTCCCTTGCTGGTGAAGGTGCTGTCGCTTCTTATATCCACCTTGGTGGTAAGGTTGGCGTTCTCATCGAAGTGGGAGCCGGGAAAGCTGAGACAGCCTCGACCGATGCTTTCAAAAATCTCGCGAAGGACCTCACTCTTCACATCGCGGCAACCTCACCTGCCGGATTGCAACGCGAGGACATTCCAGCCGAACTCGTTGAGTCCGAAAAGGACATCTTCCGCAAGCAGATGGAAGGACAGGGCAAGCCTCCTGAAATTCTTGAGAAAATCATCGAAGGAAAGCTTGGTAAGTTCTACTCGGAACGTTGCCTCTTGGAACAAGGATTCGTCAAAGATCCTGACACCACCATCAAGGCCCTCCTCGAATCAAACAGCAAGGAACTCGGTGACACCATCACCGTAAACAGCTTCATCCGTTTCGGCCTCGGCGAATAATTTCGCACCGATATCCCAATCACTTAAAATCCGGTGGTCCTGATGGACCCCGGATTTTTTTTGATTTGTATCTCAGCTTGGTTCAACCCGCTGAGATAGGCTTAACTCAGACTAAAGCTCGCGAATCTTCAAGTTCTTCCAGGCCACATCGAACGGTCCTTTGTTCCCCACGCCATGAACTTGCAGCCCGATAAAGCCTTTCGGAAAGGTCTTATACTTGGCCTCGTCGACAAGGTCCGAGATTTGCACATCATTGATCCACACCTGAATCCGGGGCCCCTTGGCGAGGATGCGATACGTGTTCCACTCGCCATCCTTGAAATGCTTGTGCGGCTTGAGGAGATCCTTGGGAGTCATCCAACCACCGCAGGCTTCGCCATAGATATAGCCTGATTCGGCCCCTTTTGCCCCGCTGGCCTCAATCTCGACCTGAGGACCGGTGACACGGCCTTTCGGCGTATCCCCTTTGGTCTGGGATCGAATCATGACACCTGAATTTAAATTGTTATGAACCTTCACTTCGAAGGTCAGGTCAAAGTCACCGTACAGTTTATCGGTGCATAGAAAGGAATTGGGACTGCCTTTGGCAGTCGTTCCTACGATGGTGCCGTCTTTGGCTTCAAACGTGGCAATTCCGTTCTTCTGGCTAAAGCCCGTAAGATCTTTCCCGTTAAATAGGTTGGCCCAGCCGTCCTTCTTAGCTTCCTTGTGATGGTCAGCCGCAACGGGGAGAGCAAGGCTGGCGGAAAGTAACAACGCTTTTATAAAACTGTTTTTCATAGTGGATATCTGCTCTTTCATACGACCACACGAGAAGAAAACTATCCTCGATTCCCGGAGATTGAAGGTTCACGAAACAATCAGGTGAACTGCCAGCAAAATAAGAATGAGAGCAAAGACAAGATCCAGCACCCGACTGAATCTCTGATAGACCGCTCTCACCTTTGGAATTTGAAGCAGCCAAACCCAGAGGAACCAAAAAAAGAGAGCCTCGCCAACGACGATGAGCCAGAGGGCAACCGGCAACCAATCCGGTCGCGGCCCATCAAGAAAAGGGGCCACCACACTCGCAAAAAACACCAAAGCTTTGGGATTAAGCAAATTACAAAACAACCCGCGCAAGTAGGGACTCCGCTTGGGAACCTCCACCTCCCCGCCCTCGGTTGGCTTTTGTAACAAACCGTATGCCAACCAGAGCAGGTAAGCGGCCGCAATCCACTGCAATGTAGCCGCGACCGGTCCGCCGCGCGATAAGATCACCGCAATCCCGCCAATCGCCAAGGTGGCATGCACGGTCAGGCCTGTCACAATCCCCAGAACCATCAACCACCCGGCCTTCAAACCCTCGGCAAGTGAGGTCCGGGTCAGGAGCAGCATATCCGGTCCGGGACTAAATTGCCCGATCACCATCACCACGGCAAAAGCCAGCAACTCTCCCGTCATTGGTCGAAGTAGTGCTTCATCACCTCCATCACCCCGACACTCCCGGGATTCACGGCCACCTTCCCCCCCCGGTTTTTCACGAACTCCTTCACGGCGGGAAGAGCATTGGAGGGGCAACCACACGCTTCGCAGACTTCAGGCTGCAGCATGCTCAGGTCGTTAAAATTATCGCCCACCGCCAAAATTTGATCGGCTTGGATCCCCCAGCGCTCGGCAGCCTCCAACAAGCCACTCCCCTTGCGGTATTCCCGGTGGCTGAATCGCAAGTAGATCGTGTTCCGCTCAAAAGTGAGATCACGGTGGGAGATCATCTCCTCGATCTGTCTCTTATACACATCTGACGCTGCCGACGATCTACTCTGTGTAG
>CAJXVQ010000580.1 GCA_913060685.1 uncultured Verrucomicrobiales bacterium | reverse complement strand
TCTACACAGAGTAGATCGTCGGCAGCGTCAGATGTGTATAAGAGACAGGCATCACTCGCATAGACTTCCTCGGCTAGTAGAATTGCAGCTTCCTCTGAAACGTCCTTGTATCCTCCGTCGGGTTGTTTTTCCTGATGCCAACCGGGGAGAGCGACAATGTCGATCAATCTCGTTGCCAGATCGCTTGGTTTTAGAAGGTCTAGCCATTGGTCGAGCACTTCGGCCTGATCGGGGGAAAGTGGCTTGTGATAGTTCTGAAGCCTCTTCAGCTCGTCCCTTGCCGTCGGCCAACTATTTCCCAAGTGTTCACAAATGACTTTAAAGTCATCGGAGAGTTCCTTCCCAAGAGGGCAGGTAATTATAGCCCCGATATGAGAGCCAAGTGCATTTTGGGCAGCCTCGAAGGTTAGGGTATCGGACTCCTGAAGAATTGCTTCGTGCAATAGCTTAAATACCTCACGCCAGTAATCCCAGATCTCCGACCATATCGTAGGGTGCCAGTCTTTTTCCGGGAGCTTAGTGCCCGATTGTTCCGCCCCACCGCTCCTTGAGAATCGCCCCCAAGTGAGCGCGGCTCCCAGAGCTTTTATGCACAGTAGTTGAATCTCCTGATGTGGAGATTTGATGCCCTCCTTGAGAACCTCAAGTCGGTCAATCGCGGGGCATTGGGTCCCTGAGAGATGGACGTGGAAGAGTTGGTGGAACAGGGATGTTGCATTGTTGGCCCAACTTTCAGTCTCGCCGGCAGCAAGCGTCCTTACCACGCGTGCCGCTTTTTGAAATAGGTCAGCAGTCCAGCAGAGCTTCTCCAGCGACCACACAAGGTTCCGCCTCCCAGTGTCCACGTTCTCGGCTTCAGTAGGTGAGAGTTCTGAGTAGATCCGGAATAGGCAATCCGTGGCTGCAAGCGGGTTGATTTCGACAAGTGCGCGGAAGACCCGAGAACCCACTTCGGAATTCAGGACTTCCGCTGAGCTAAAAGGGCCTTTGGGCCCCATCAATTTGTCGCAGAGTGCTTGTGCCCTGGATGAAAAGTCCAGCTGCCTCAATCGTTTGCAAAGACTCTCTGTTAATCCCGCGGCCTCAATCTTCGGAAGCAGGTCGCTGAAGTGTTCATCAGAAACATCTTCAAGCCAGTCTGCAGCAAGAGCGACGGCCAGCGGTGGAGGAGCCACCATGAGGAAATCTCCAACTTCCTGAAGCACTCTTCTTCCGAGAAACTGCTTGGTGTGCCGTCTGAAGTCATAGTCGGTGATGCCGTTGCAGAGCTCTGAGCGCACAAAATTGAGCTGCTCGGTGGCCTTTCCCGAACGCCCTATTTCCGAGAACGGGGCCAAACATCTGATGATTTCCTTGGCTGCGGAATCTTCTTCGCCCCCCGCCCAAAGCAAACGATCTGCGATCTCTCCTTTTTGATTTAGACTTTGAAGATTCAAAGCATGTCCAGCTTGTGCAACTAGTATCGCAATCTGTGGGAATCCATGTGCAAATTCAGAAACCCGTTGAATCCCACCTCCTGCCAGCTTCTCTTTGAGTCCTGGGACGGATGCTAAAATTTTGGGTACCACATCCCGCATAATTTCCGGAGTTAGTTGAATCTGCAGAAAGGCGTCGCCATGTGGACTCTCAGGCACATAGTTTAAGGTGAGCAAACTCAAGTTACATTCAGGATATTGGATGAAATTTTGGAGAGTGTTGTGGTCTGTGCGCGAGCAATTATCGACTACGACCACACCAGAGTAACCTCCAATGGCGAGCTGATTGACCCAACCCAGAACTTCCCGCCCCTGACTCTGCATATCGAGATAGACAACGGAGCTAGCCAAGCTCTCTCTGACAGTCTCATCATCATCATTATCTGCAACTGCATGAAAGACCTCGAATCCCAATCGGGTTTTTCCCAAGCCGGACGGCCCGGTGATACGGGCAATTCCTTTTGGTTCAGAGAGGGCGGATCGAATATCCAGGATGAATCCATCAAGATCCTGATTTGACTGAAACTTAAACTCGAACAAAGGGTCTTTACTCCAGTGCCTAAAGTCACGGGGCCTAACGGCCTGCCAGATTCGGAGACATTGGCAAACGTATGCCAGTGCCGATGTGTGTAAGTTGGTCCATTGCGCGATCAATGTGCCGTCCAAAAAATATATTTTATCGGTCTTCCATGTCTTGCGGCCGCCGAGTCGCAGAGCATCGCGGGCTTTCTCTATACGGCGTTTGATGAGCTTGGGGCTATAGGGATGTGAACAGAAGAAGACGTAAGCGCCACCTTCTTGAAGGACATGTGCTACCTCCGGTTTAAGTTCGGTTGAGTTATCCTTATGAATTTCGTCAGCGCAATCCGTGGGGCCGATAGCGGAAGCCTTAGACTGATAGAAAGACAGCTGATTTGGTATGTAATCATTCTCTGCAATCTCTCCATTCCACTGCCCATCAGACCCACCATCTGCAACGTTAATTTCGAAGGGAACATGAATTCCTGATTTTGAGATATTCCGAACCCTTGCTTCCGCGCAAAGAAGTTTGTGAAGTAATTGGACCAACTGCAAACCGTCCAGTTGTTTGATTTCCTTTGCCTCGATCTGGTTGATTTGTTGCATGCTGTCGTTCTGGTGAGAGGGCCTATGCCCGGTGTTTGTTCGCCAGCCATGCTTGGTTGAGGCGGATGTGTTGGGCCGGGTTGCTCATGGGGACGGCCTTGTGATTGAGAGTCGGGCGGGGGCTTTGTTCGCTGAGTGGCACCAGTACCCAAAGTCCGTAGATGCCATCGCTTCGTCCCACGTCGGATGCGAGATCCCCGAGAACTTCCATTCTGTCGTAACGAGCTAGAAGTCCAGGATGGACGAGGAGCTTGGTCCGGTCTGGTGAGCGGAGGCCGCCGGAGAGGGAGGGGAGGCAACGCTCCACAAGCATTTGTAGGTTTTTCCAATCTGCGGAATCGTGAGGGGCACCGTCTGCCCGCAAGACAATGTTCCAGTCGGCACCAGCGCTTTGCGCCTGCTGGCGCATGCCGTCCAGGAAGACGGAGTCCAAGTCACAGACATCAACCTTGAACCGGCGTTCCAGCTCGATCCGTGCCTTGGCCTCGAATCCGGGCGGAACCGAGATCGCCAGGTAGGCTCCGTTTTCTGCGGCATACCTGAGCTTGTCCTCGATGGCCTGGGCTTCCGCGATCTCGGGAGGCACCGTGCCAGCAACCGGGGCAGGACTGGTTCGGGTCAGGAGGCGGGTCGTTAGCGACTCTGAGCTGTGAAGCGAGAAGCCCTCGCCGCCCGCCATTTCGTAGGCCCCTCTGCCTCCTGCCGCCGAGGGATTCCACTTCAAGTCCAGGCCCAAGGTGGCAATGAGTTTGTCGAGTTTGGGTCTGCCGGGAAGTGGCTTGGCCCGTGGAAGACGGGCAGCGACCCTGCTCTGGATTTCCTCAACGGTGAGAGTGCCTCCAAACAAGGCGTTTTGGGCGATCATCAAGGCCCGCTCTGCTTCCAGGCCGATCTCGTAGATTTCCATGCGGCTGGAGAGGGCTGCTAAATCCGATGCGGCCACTGCAAGTTGACAGAGGCGTTGGTCGCTCGGGGCGGGGATGTCTTCGGAAAGTTCCGGGAGTTTCACCGCGCGCAGCATTTCCAGGACAGAGGCTGGGCTGGGAATGGGATCTTGTCCGGCCAAGTTGTCGGCGGACTGCCCAAGAGAAACAGCGTAAGTTTTCAACTCCGTGGCCAAGGCTACGAAAACTTTATCACCGCTGCGGTATTCGTTGAATCTGGATTCCACCAGGCCCCGTTCTGTTTCCATGGCCGCCCGGGTGGCAACAGAGGCCATTTGGGTGCGCTTTGGATCATCAAAGGCCGAGCCCCTTGCTGCGAGGACCGCGGCGATCAACTCATCATGAGTGACCACTCCTCCCATGGCCCGGACGATTTCATAAATGGTATCCCGGAGGGCCGTGATTGCGGGGAAGCGTTTCCAACGTTCCCGCCCCTCGGTGACGACTTGGCCGACACGTTGGCGGGTGACCTTCAATCGAGGGGCTAAGTCGCTCTGGCTGGGCCACACGAGGGAAGTTTGGGTGTCGGGGAGATTCCACCCCAAGTAGGTCTGAAGGATCTCCTGCTCTGCGGAGCGACCTTTGCCGCGGCCAATCACGGCCACCTGACGCTGTCTCTTATACACATCTCCGAGCCCACGAGACCGA
>CAJXVQ010000579.1 GCA_913060685.1 uncultured Verrucomicrobiales bacterium | reverse complement strand
GAGATCAGCCTCGGTCTCGTGGGCTCGGAGATGTGTATAAGAGACAGACTCTGAAGAGAGCTCTTTCGTGAGTTATTCGGAAAGCTGGTGTTTGTCGGAAAAGGCAGCAGCGGCGTCGGGGTTTTTGTCTTTGAGACTCGTGTGAATTTCTTTGAGAAGTTTAGTTCGATTTTCGCCGGGAGGGAGAGTCTCGGCCCAGTCCGCGGCGGCAACGGGTTCTTGCTGGGCGAGGGTTGAGGCGTATGTTTCGACGGCGGTGGTTTTGGTTTCGCCACTGTCCAGTTGCTGGAGCCATTCTCCGGTAGCGACGAAATTATCCTCAGTCCAGCCACTGATGATTTGGCGTGTGGCATCTGCGGTGGCCTCACTTTTGGCTTCCTGTTGATCGATCCAGCCGAGCCATTTTTCCGGGGCTTGCTTGATGTTATAGTAGTGGAGGTTTTTGATAATGGCTTCCCGGTCGGTTTCCGAAACTTTGGGACTGTCAATCCAGCTGCTGGCGGCCTCGAAGTTTCCTTTAATGAAGGGGCTATTGACGAGACTTCTAAGGGCGGTGTTTCGATCCTCGGTCGAGAGATTATTGTCTTGCAGGGCTTTCAGGAAGTCATTCTGAGAACCGTCTTTCACACCGATGGCCAGGATGGGGAAGACACCGGGGTCGTCATCGAGGCCCAAGGTTCCGATGATGGACATGGCGGAATCAAAGCTCTGATGGGCGGCACTGGTGAGAACCTGTTTTTTCATGTCCCCGAGATCGTCGCCAAACATATCTTGGTTTTCAATGATCCATGAGGCCGCACCTTGCGGGTCGGTTGTGGCATATTGACTGAGAGCCATGGGAAGGATATGGCGGTTTTGATCGTCCAGCACGAGACTATCGCTGGTTTCGGCAATAATGGTGAGAGCGGCTTCGGGGTTCTCGGAGGCGATCATCATCACGCTCATCATGATGAGCTGCTGTTTGGTTTCCTTCTTCATGGAGGAATCTGCAGAGAGGGCATTCATGAGGATTTTGAGATCGGCGGGGCTCAGGTTTGAGAGCGTATCGAGAAAGTCCATGGCCTCTTTCATCATTGCGGCGTCTTCCTTTTGCCCCGACTTTTGGGCAGCTTCCATTCTCTGACCGAAATCGGCGAGGTCCGAGGCGAAATCCTTAACGGCTTGTTTGCGAGCTGCGCGAGCACTGTCGTTGCGGATGCGGGTGGAGCTGAAGGTCGTATCGGGATCACTTGAGATGCCTTTTTGGTCGGCGGAGTTTTGGAGGGTCTCCCATTCGGTGGTGAGAGTCGTGATTTCCTTTTGCTGTTGAAAACCAAAGAGGGCGGCGAGGGCGATGATGATCGCGGTGATGGAGAGAGAGATTTTCATGCTTACTCGGAGTCGGAGGTTTCTTGGGGTAGGGCGGAGATCATTGCTCGGAATTTCTCAGCGAGTTTTGGGTCTTGAAACTCTGAAAGGAAGGTGTCCTGCTTTCTCCGCTTATTGAGTAATTCGACAAATCCGGTGGCGATGGCGGGGTCACCGAGGGAGTCGGAGAGAGAGAGGGCTTTTTCAAAAGACTTTTGGGGATCCTTCCAAGTGGATCTCTCGTTCGCAAGGGCCTTCGAGAGCAGGGCTGTCTCTTGGCCAGGGGATTCTTTCTGTGACCACTCGTAGATCTCGGTGAATTTGGATTCGGTGTTGTTATTCCGTGAGTAGTTATTGACCATGCCTTCGATGACTTCGGTCCGTTCGGTTTCGGAGAAAGGAACATTTTGAATGGACTCCGAGATTTTGGCCAAATCATCGTGGTAGGCATTCCGCCAAGCCTGGATAATGGTTCTGGATGCTTGCTCGGGTGGGAGAGATTCGCGGGCAAGCTTTATTAGGTTTTGTCCCGCTTCTTTGTTTTGGTTCAGGTCCGTTGAAGTGAGGATGTGAATGATTTCCTCTTCGTTAAATGCTTCGAGGCGGCTTTTTGCGGTTGGGAAGTCCGAGGTGAGAAGTTGATTGATGAGTGAGGCTTCAAGCTGGAGGCGGGGATTGGCGTGGCGGTCGAGCGAAGTGGATCTGAGTTTTCCATCGGCGATTTGTTTGTCGACCCAAGCGATGGCGGCGGCCGGATTTTCTTTGGCGACCTTCGAGAGGATGTGGCGCTGAGTCCAAAAGCGGGAGTTCGAGTTGCTGCCGACGGGATCGCCGAGGGCGGCCAATGCGGCGAGGGGATTTTTTTCGGACAGCTGGTTGAGTAGGCTCTGCCTGAGCTGTTCGACGGCTTCGGGGGCTAGATCAAGAGTGTTGATCTTTGCGAGCCCCTTGACGATTTCATCCTCGGTAAGCTCCATGAGCTTTTGCTGCAACTTGAGCATGGCTTTGATGTTGGTGGGCATGCCGCCGGCTCCGCGGGACTCGGCCATCATTGCGGCGATCTTTTCCCAGTCGAGCGAGCCGTCGGGAAGGGCGAAATCATCCTGAGTGTTGGTCGGCGAGCCACCGAGTTTGACCGGATTGTCTGAAATAGCCTTGGCAACGATGGCGAGGCGCTCGGTGATCACCTGTTTTTTTTCGGTAAGGGAGTGGATCGTGACTTTCTGCTGATTGAGCCAGTAGGCCGAACCGGCGAGTGCCAGGATGGGGGCGATGAGATGATGAGCTTTCATACGAGTTTCCACCCTAGAGGAAGAGATGGGTAAATGCGCCGATAAAATCGCATGGTTTTTGGAATGACTTTTGAGAGCGTCGAGGCAGGTTTGTCTACGAATCAGGGATGAAAATATGGGTCAGTCTCCGCTGATGTATGGTCCCGGGACGTGGTGGGTCTCTGGATAGGGCAGTGATGTCTTGGCAAATAGATGGTTGGGGTGGGGCGGCGAGTACGCATTATTGGATCTCCCCAAACACGAGCTGGTGATGACGATGGCGCAATCGATGCCTTTCAACTGGAATCTGGAGAAGGCGCTCAAACCAGTCATTTACAGAGCGGTCTTGAAATAGTTTGGTTTGAGGTGAATTTAGAAACAACGATTTCCGTTTCACTTGATGACATGAAAAAGATCTTAATGCTTGCGACTGCTGCTTTGGCACTGCCGTTCCTCACCTCCTGTGCTGATTATGCCACTTATGGCTATGCCTCCGTGGGTGCCCCGATTAGCGGTGGTTATGTTGGTGGCGGTTTGGCTCCGCTGCAGGTTGGCTTTGTGGCGACCACTTATTCCCAGTGGGCCTACGACCCATATCGTCGGGCTTATTATGACCGTCGTGTCGGTTGCTTCTACGATCACAGAGCGCGCAGATACTGCACGGTGACACCTCGTCGCTACTCGACTCCAATTTACCCGACGGGCTACCATCGTGGCGGCCGTTTGTCCTGTCCGACCTATCTCCCCAGACATTCCGGGCACGGGAATTCGAGGGTGGTTTCAAATCGCGGCCGCTACTCTCCCGTCGTGCATGGGTCTTCAAGAGGCTCGACCAGCATTCACAGTGCGGGTAACTACGACAAGCGATCAAGTGGATCGTCTTCAAATCGTGGAAATAGCTCTCGGCCATCAGGTTATACGAATAGCTCCCCTTCGCGTGGATCGACGTCGAACCGTGGAAGTAGCACCTATCGCCCGTCGAGTTCATCGAGCTCGACCCGTAAGTCGACTTATAAACCGTCGAGCAGCTCATCCCGTTATCAGACCGTTGGGACAACTTCCCGTAACGGAAGCTCGGCAAGCAGGTCGCGATCAACCCCAAGCGTGAGATCGCAACCTGTTGTCAGGTCGCAGCCAGCGGTGCGGAGTCAACCGGTTCGTTCCGCTCCTACCGTGAGGTCTTCATCCTCCAACCGGAGCACCCCTTCCCGGAGCACGACTCCTTCACGGAGTAGTTCTCCATCACGGAGTATCTCATCACGTAGCAGTTCTCCATCGCGGAGTAACACGCCATCGCGGAGTAGTTCTCCTTCGCGAAGTACTTCGACTCCGAGTCGCTCTTCCAGCCAAGCCCGTCAGCGAACCCGCTAATCGAAGGCCTCTCTCTTTCAAAGCCCCGTAGATTTTTTCACAGGGCTTTTTTGTGTTACCTGAGCAGGGTTGACTTGAGATGAGCCCTTAATTTTTCTCTTCGGCGCTCAAAGGCCATTTCTTGTATTTTTTCATCCATTTCTGGGTCTCCATGAGTTCGCCTGCTTCTGTCTCTTATACACATCTGACGCTGCCGACGATCTACTCTGTGTAGA
>CAJXVQ010000578.1 GCA_913060685.1 uncultured Verrucomicrobiales bacterium | reverse complement strand
ATCTACACAGAGTAGATCGTCGGCAGCGTCAGATGTGTATAAGAGACAGAGTCAACCCGTTCCAACCGCCCGCCGAAATCTCACCGCCCACCGCAGGCCTCGCCCCGAAGAGGGCTGCCAACATCTCGCTCCGTCCCGCTCCCACTAATCCAGCAACGCCCACCACTTCGCCCGCCCGCACTTCAAAGTCCAAGCCGTGCTCCGGATGCTCGACCGTTCGCAGACCTCTCACCGACAGCGCCACCTCTCCCAAATCGTGCGACGTTCTTTGATAAAACTGCGCCACGTCACGCCCCACCATGAGCTTCACCATGGTATCATGCTCGATCTCCTCCCGCTCCAAAGCGCCTGCATTCTCGCCATCTCGAAAAACCACCACCCGGTCCGCCAGTTCCTTCACCTCACCCAGTCGATGCGAAATGTAAATCACACTCACCCCTCGCTTCCGCAAATCCCGAATCACTTCAAAGAGGCACTCCGCCTCACTCATTGACAAACTCGAAGTCGGCTCATCCATGATAACCACCCTGGCATTCGTCGAGAGCGCCTTCGCAATCTCCACCAGCTGCTGCCGGCCCAAGGTCAATTCACTCAAAAGTGTCTCCGCAGGCACCTCCAAACCCACCACCTTCAGCACGCGCTCCGCCTCCTTCCGGATCGTCCCCTGATCGATCCATCCAAACCGCCCCGGTTCCCGACCCAGAAAAATATTCGCCTCGACTGTCAGATTATCCGCAAGATTCAACTCCTGGTGAATCAACGCCACGCCCGCCTTCTGGGCATCATGCACCCCCGTAAATTGCTTCACCTCGCCCCCGATCAATAATTCTCCCTCATCCGCAGATTGCACCCCGGCCAAGATCTTCATCAGGGTGCTTTTCCCCGCGCCATTCTCCCCAATGAGAGCCACAACTTCCGCCTCGCGAACCTGCAAATCCACGCCCGAAAGCGCCACCACACCCGGGAAGCGCTTTGTCACCCCCCTGACCTCCAGGAGAAACTCTCCCATCACTTCCCAAGCTTGGAATTCAAGTCTTTCCAAAAAGCCTCAACATTGTCCTTCCGAATCTGGCGGGCCGGAATGTCGATGAAATTATTTTCCGGGATGATCGAATCATCACCCTGCGACAAGGCATGGAGAACCTGAATCGAACGGAATCCGTACTCATACGGATCCTGGACCACCGTCCCGTGAATCTCACCGTCCTTGATCGCCTGCAGCGTGTCCGGACTCTCGTCAAACCCAACAATCTTTACTTTGCCGATATCCCCACGCGCCTTCAGGACATCCAGAATAATCGGGGCATTATACTCAAACAAACCCACCATCGCGTCCACACCCGGATGCTTCGTCAACTCGTCCTCGACATACTCCTTCGCCTTGTTCCGATCAAAAAGATCGGTGCGCGTCGCAAGCACGGTATAATTCGTCCCCTTGACCACCTCACCCGGGGCATCATAGCGACTCGCATCTTTCTCCCGGCCGATCAAACAATCGATCACCCCCTGCCGCCGACGCTTCGCATTGTCTTGCTCCAATCGGCCGATAAATAAAATCACCTCGCCACCTTGGGGAATGGCCTCCTTGACCAACTCTCCGCACATCCATCCGGCATCGTAATTGTCCATCCCGACATACACCTTCCGCTTCGAAGAAGGCGCATCCGTATCCATCGTGATCAAAAGCGCATTCTCAGCCACCTCATCAAAAATATCCGCTTGGTTCTCTGGATCGATCGCCGCCACCGCCATTCCGTCCACTCCCTTCGAGAGTAAATCCTCAAGTGCCTTTCGCTGCTCCGTGCTCCCACCCGGCATCAAGACCTCCACCTGCACACCCAACTCGGCGCCAGCATCCTCACCACCCTTCTTACAAATATCCCAAAACCCTGCGACTCCGGTCGTCACCAGCGCAAAGGACTTCTTCTCCTCGTCCTTCTTCTCTCCACATCCCGAGAGCATGACTCCCAACCCCAACAACAAGGCCCCAAAACGTAAATTCATCATCACGCAATCCAAAGGCACCGATGCCCACCAGACCAGCTAAAAATCAGTGATTCCAGCACAGAGCGACCAAACCAGAGCCCCCCAAGACAGGGTGGTTTTGTTTCATCGATTTAAATATGCCCGCCATATTCACGACTCGCAAACTCCTCCAAGACCTAGAAACCCCAATGATTTCATTCATCCAGGCGGCCTGCCTGCGAACTTTGAAGCATTATTCGTGATCGAAGATCCTCTCACCATTGGAAGTCATAAACATTCCCACAAAACTACCCACGCGGTGAGAACCTGGGCCGCTAACCCCGGAGCGCCTGGCTTGCTCACCCTGTTCTCCCAGGCTCTAACGAAACTGCCCCGATTCCTCCGAGAAGTGGTAATCCGCGCCGGCCAACCTATCCACAAGCGCCTCCTCATCCACCCCATGCGTTTTGCAGAGATCATCCAGAGAGTTCGCATTGTTCCTCAACTCGGTATTCACCAGCCCCACCAGCAAATGAGGATCCATTGTTTCGAACGATTTTAGATTCATTCCGTCGCAGTGAATACGCTTGAATCCTATTGACAGCGAGGGCTTTTTCCTTCAACAACCCGCCGCGCGGCGTCGGAAACGTCGCACCCCGAACTTTAAGGGCATCCCATGAAAAAAGACATCCATCCTGATTACCATCCCGTAATCTTCCAAGACATGACCACAGGTCACCGCTACACCACCCGTTCCACCGCTAAATCTGATAAGATTGAGGAAGTGGACGGTGTGGAGCATTTCGTGATCTCAATGGGTCTCACCGCCGACTCGCACCCCTTCTACACGGGTCAGAGCACCTTTGTGGATACCGAAGGTCGTATCGACAAGTTCCAGAAGCGTTTTGGCACGGTTCGTCGTGTCAAGAAGCCCACTCGCGGCTAAACGGAGGAACTCCAAATCCTTTTCTCAAAAAGCGGCTCTTCACGGAGCCGCTTTTTTCATTTACCAGATTCACGACATGGACGAAATTATCGAAAAACTGCTCCCAGCCATCGAGGAGCAACTCACCTCCCCCGATACGCCCTACGTTCGCGAGGCCTACGAACGGATTCTCACCGAACCCGATATCGAGGAAGAGGAAGCCAAGGCCATGCTCGCTTTCTGCCTCGCCGACGAAGTCGAGGCCATGATGGCCACCGAGCGCCCCTTCGATGAAGAACGCTACCAAATGCTCCTGAGTCTCCTCCCGGTCATGCCCGAGGGTCGATGACTACCAACGTGGTAGAGGTGGAAGAATCGGGATTTTCAAAGCCGGTGGATAGAACGAAATCCCGCCACTGAACCCTAAAAGGCTGATTTCAATCCCCTCCTTGACCCCCAGCGCCAGGCCAGCAAGCGGTGTTTGAATCTCACAACCGCCCCCCCCGGTCGTCCGGCCAAGATGAAAACCCCATTCTTTGCCAACCGCATTGTGGTCAAGAGTCGCCGAAATCCCATCGACTTCCCGGATGAGGTGGGCCGCAAAGGTATTACTATTTGGCCCGGGATACGCGCGGTAAATCGAGGCATCGTAATTCGTGGCCACCTTCTCGATCCCAGAGACATAATTTGGGTTCGTCAGCCCATCCGACTGACCCAATACCACTACCTTCTCCCCCCAACGGGACAACTCCTCGAATTCGTCAGGCTTGAGTTCCCGATGAATCATGCCGCTACTTTCATTCATGATTTCAATCCGCTTCCATCCCGCCTTCAGATTTTCCCGATAATCCAACCAAGTATGCCGCGCAAAACGTGCCACCAGGGGTTCAATCTTGGGAATACGCACTTCCTTCACCACCATTACCGAATTCTCCCGGACCGGTGGGCCGTTTCCGCAACTCGACAATAACAGAGCCATCGGGAAGACAGCATAGAGGATTTTCATATCTGGCAACTGATATCCATCCGGCCCCGCTGCCACAAGCCATCAATCCCGGCTCTCCATAAATTGGTCTTTCGCAGTGGCCAATTTCGTCCTAGGATTCTCCCACATGGGCATCTTCGACAAACCACGGCTCAAGCGCTCTCCGCGACACAACGACAACCTCCCCGACGATCTTTGGACCAAGTGTCCCGACTGCGGGGACTTGATCCACACGCTTGACCTTAAGCAAAACGATCTCGTCTGTACCTGTCTCTTATAAACATCTGACGCTGCCGACGATCTACTCTGTGTAGATCTCGGTGGTCGCCGTATCA
>CAJXVQ010000577.1 GCA_913060685.1 uncultured Verrucomicrobiales bacterium | reverse complement strand
GATCAGCCTCGGTCTCGTGGGCTCGGAGATGTGTATAAGAGACAGATTCTGAATCGAGGGAACCACCAATGGATGCCCGAGAGCCTCTTGATAATGTTCCGTTGTCCAGACCTCCGGAAGAATGGTGGCATACCAATCGTGTGCCAGCGAAAGAACCACCACTCCGGCGTGAGGAAGCGAGGCGATGAAGAACACCCCGATGAACAAGAGTGTGCAAAGCCAGGCCTTTCCTCGCTTCGGGCGAACTTCGATATTCTTCCCCTTGGGGCGCGGCGCGGTCCCCAGTTTGGAACGCCCCAACACCGCCTTCGACAAAAGGAAAACAGCGGTGGAAACCATAAGCATAATTGCCACCAGCGCGTAAGGAAACGGATTGGATCCAAGATCCTTAATGCCATCAAAAACTTGAACCGGTGCCACCCGGGTATAGTCAAAAACCAAGGGCACCCCGAGTTCGGTAAACGACCAAATGAAGACAATCGCTCCGCCGGCAAAGATCCCCGGAGTAGTCAAGGGAAGGGTGATTTTTAGAAAGCGACGCCACGGCGGGCACCCTAAATTCTGCGCAGCCTGCTCCATCGCCGGGTCGATATTGGAGAGCGAAGCCGCGATGTTCATGTAGAGAATCGGGTAAAGATGGAGGGCATTCATAATAACCACTCCCCAGAATCTCCCCTCGCCCAACCAATCGACAGGCATGGCCGCATCGACCATCCCGAACTTAATGAGGACTGCATTTAAGGCCCCTTGAATTCCAAGAATCTGCTTCACCCCCACTGCCCCGACGAACGGAGGCAACACGAGTGGAATCAGAACCAGGGCCGAGAGAGATTTTTTAAATGGAAAGAGGTAGCGGTGCCCGACCAAGGCCAGCGGCAAGGCAATGAACAACGCAGTTAAAGTGCTCGTGACCCCCAAGGCAAAGGCGTTCCAAAGACCTTCGGTGTACACAGGGTTTTTAAAGACTTCACCCACGAAAGCCATGGTGAAGCCATCACTCTCCGAGTAGAAGGCCTCCTTCAAAACCACCACGGCGGGATAGAGGAAGAAAAAGGCGAAGAAGAGCGCCACAAATGCAGTGAGACTGTAGGCTACTCTCGAATTCATTTCGTTCCTCCTTTCGATGCTGCGAGTGCCAAGCGCTCGGCTTCCTGGTAGTTATCACGGAAGTGTTTTCCGAGGTCGTTCATCATTCTCACCTCCGCCACCTTATCGTCGGATTTCAATGTCTTCTTTACTTCGGAAAGGGCGAGATCGTAGCCCACCGGAGTCACGTCGAAGAACTTCGCCGAGGCCTCGGGAGGGAAATCAGCTTCAATCAGCGCCGCCCACGCAGACTTCATTTCCTGATGTGAATCAATACACATCGCCCGGATGATGTTACGGAGCGGAGTAAAATGTTTTCCGGTGAGATTATAGTCATACACGAATTCATTGGCGACTTCGTAGGGCATCACCGAGGCATCGACCATGTCGGAGAGGTAAGGCTCCTGATAGAGATCCTTCCTCACCGGTAACCTTCGCAAGGCCCGAATCTTTGGACCCATCGGAGTATCCGGTCTCGCATTCCAAAGCATCTGCCCTTCCTTGGTGAAGATAAAGTTCACAAACTCCTGTGCGAGTTTCGGATGAGGCGCGCCTCTGAAGATGGCAATGGGGTCAACACTGTAAGAAGTTCCGCCAACCGGAGAGACAAACTTCAGACGCGAGCTTCCATCGGCTTTCTTCAGAGCTTCGTTGAAGGACCGTCCGTAAAAATCGATACACATCCCCGCGATGGCATTTCCTTGTGCCACATCGTGGGGAACCTTGGATGCTCCGTCCGTAAAGTAACGGGCATTGGCTCCAATTTTTTGAATCAGGTTGAGCCCTTCAACCCACCCGATTTGAGAGGCTTCCTCGACCGAAAGGCCGGCATCCAGGTGGCCGTGGATTTTTTGCTGCACCAACATTTCGAAGGCCTTCGCCACCGAACCACTCTTGGTGGGGTCTGCCAAAGCGATCCCTTTTTGAAATCCCGGTCGACCAAGGTCATCCCAGGTCGTCGGAGCCTCCAGGCCAAGTCGCTTCAGGCTATCGATATTGTAGCAAATTCCAAACGACGACAGGCAGGTTCCCAACCAGTCATGCCCATCCGGATAGTAAGTCTCGCCACTCTGAATCTTCGGAATGACTCCCTCCTCGAAAAGCGAGACCTGTTCCTCAAAAAGCTCGATTTTTTGAAAACGGTCCTCCTGAGACTGTAATTTAAAATCGTAAACTCCACCGCCAAAGAAAAGATCGAGCCCAATGCCTTCGCTTCCATTTTTATCGGCTGAAGTAAACGCGCTATCCAGCACTCGTTTAATCTCGCTGGTTCCTCCCGGAGTCCGCCAGTTGAGGTAGACGCTCTCGCCATGCTTCTCCTCATACCACTTCGAGAATGCCTCGCTGAACTCGCGGCGAATCAACTCATTGTGCGGCGTGATGACTTCCAAACGCAATTTCGCCCGGCTCATCGCCGCCGCATCATCGTCACGGAGAATGATCGGAGCAGCCACTACCGCAGCAAGCGGCAGGAAGACTCCCAGATATTTTTTCCAGGCACCTTTCATCGTTCCAAGAGGGTGATGTCCTTCCGCGAGATCTTTAGGCCTACTGTTTCTTCGCCCGGTGAACGAATGATTTGAGGGTTTTGCTCGGTGACCTGCATCACACTGCCGTCTCCAAGTTCCACCGTATATTGAATGATACTCCCAAGATAAATCCGCTCAATGATCTTTCCGCTTAAGGTCGCTTCGGCAGGATTCACAATCTCGATCGCTTCGGGCCGAATCGAGAGGATCACCGGCGCCCCAGGAGGCGGGCTCCAACCCTCGATACTGGAAGTGGATACGAGTGTGGCCGTCGGAGTCTCGACTTTAGGGCCTTCGAGCGCTGTTCCCTTGATCAGATTAGTCTCCCCAATGAACCCGGCGACATAGCTCGAAATCGGTTGCCGGTAGATTTCCTCCGGCGGCCCCACTTGAACAACCACGCCTTGATCCATGACCGCCATGCGATCGGCCATCGACAAAGCCTCGGCCTGATCGTGAGTGACATAGACCCCGGTGAGATCGTTCTCCTTCACAATCCGACGAATCTCCGAGCGCATCTCGAGCCGCAACTGGGCATCCAAATTTGAAAGCGGCTCATCGAGTAGCAGACACTTCGGCCGCACCACCAATGCTCTCGCCAAGGAAACCCGTTGTTGCTGACCACCGGACATTTGATCGATTCCCCGCTTCGTAAAGCCTTCCAACTTCACCATCGCCAAAGCCTCATCAACCCGGCGCTTGATCTCGTTTTTGGGAACTTTGCGCTCCTCCAGACCAAAGGCGATATTCTGTCCGACAGTCATATGTGGCCAAAGGGCATATGATTGAAACACCATCGCGGCTTCCCGCTTGTGTGTGGGAAGCTGGGTGACATCCCGCTCTCCAAAAAACACTTTCCCCTCGGTTGGTGTCTCCAAACCCGCGATGCACCGCAAGAGAGTGGTCTTGCCACAACCACTCCCGCCCAGCAGAAAAAACAACTCACCTGGGGCGATCTCGAGCGAAACATGATTAAGGGCGGTCACGTTGCCAAATCGCTTTGTGACTCCTTCGGCCCGGATTTCTTCCATATGCGCGGTATGCTTGAACTTCCTGAGAAAAAGGCAAGTCCAACCCCCCTGAAGTTTTCTTGTCGCCAAGCCCGCATTCGTGTGGTCAAGTTTCATGAACAAACAGTCAAATTTATGCCACGCGTTGCCATTACCGTTCCCGGAAAGAACTCCCAACCCTATCGCTTCCAACTTGATCGTAAAAAAGTCACCATCGGACGCAGTTCTGAAAGTGACATCATCATCGATTGTCCCTCCATTTCATCCCTGCACTGCACCATGGAGCGGGTCGATGGCGGATACATCCTCCGCGACCGCCACTCAACGAATGGCATCACTCTGGAAGATGAGGAAATGGCGGTCATTGATCTCCGTAACGACAGTGCAATCCTCGTCGGTGATGTCAAATTTGACTACACCCTGAGCGACGAGGAACTCGACGACCTCGACGACGAAGAATTTACTCCTCACGCCAAGAAGGTCAGCGAAGTGAGCGATGAGCCCGAGGTTGGTAAGAAGCCGGCGAAAAAGAAAAAGCCGAAGGCGAATGTCGTCACGACTCCTGCCCGCCCCGCTTCCCCACTTCCTC
>CAJXVQ010000576.1 GCA_913060685.1 uncultured Verrucomicrobiales bacterium | reverse complement strand
CGAGATCAGCCTCGGTCTCGTGGGCTCGGAGATGTGTATAAGAGACAGGTTCAAAAAGACCTCAAAGGTTGGAGCAAACGCAAACGCGGCACCATTTCCCTCGAAATCCTCACCGACTACCTCCAAAAGATCCAACCGACCCCCGCTGAGCTGGATATCTGTATTGACTCTGTCCTTGGATCAAAAAGCCTGCACCTCCCCGAACAACCAAAACGCGAACCCGACGCCCTCCGCTCCTGGCTTCAGAACGAACTCAAACCAACCCTCCGCGCCCAATGAGACGCTGGCTTTCCCTCCGTGTCCCCATTGGAATTACGATCACCTTGGGCCTGATTCTCGCATACTTCATCCTAACCAACCAAAGTCAGCTCAATCAACTCCGGCAAACCAACGAGAGCCTTCTCGCCGAAACAAAAACATCCGGCCTCAACCTCAATCAAGCCAGCTCGCCCTCCACCCGCTCACGCCCAAACGCCCGCGACGTCGAACGCATCGCCCGCGACTTCATGGCATACGGCGTGGAATTTAAGACCGTCTACAACGATGACCAAGTCAGTAAACTCGACCAGGCCACCCGTGATCGCATGATCGCTCAAATGGACGACATCACCTCGCTCAATCAAAAGGAACTGCAACGACTCATTGAGATCATCAGCGCGGAACCCGACTTTGATCCAGCAGTTCGTAAAAACCTCATAACCTTTGCCTTCTATCGATGGCTCGAGAAAAACCGGCCCGCAGCCCTCGATTTCTTCACCCAATCGCCACAACTTGCCAAGCAATTCGGGAGAAGTCTCACCAACATGGTCGGAACCACCCTCCAACTTTGGGTCGATCAAGCACCTGACGAAGCAATTGCCTGGATGCGCAATTCCCGCGACCAATTTGTCGATGGCATTCTCAATTTCATCATCTATCCCTTCGCGAGAAGCATCGTCCTCCAACGTCCCATCGAAACCTTCGATTTGGTCAACGAATTCTCAGAAAAACCGCACAGCTTCTTCCCGGTCATCCTCCAGAACAATGACCTGAGTATTGCGCAGAGAACCTCGGCTCTCGCGAACGTTCGTGAAATGGCAAAGGACCTGGAAGATCCCGTCGCCCAAAAAGAGTTCCTATTCAAGAACACCAAGGCCCTCGTACTGGGACAAAAGAATAAACAAGGCGATTTTCAAACAGCCATCGACACCATCCAGGCCAACAATTTGCAGCCCGAAGAATTCGAATTCATCTGGAACCCTGCCATTAACGATCTCGGATACTATATTAAGGACGAGCAAACCGGCCAATGGATCTCATGGCTTCAGAAGAATATTCCCGCCGAAAAATCATCCCGCCGCATCAAACAACTCCTCAAGAGCTGGCAACGCCGCGACCCTGCCGCCGCCCATTCCTTCGCCGCGGAACACCAGCTTCAAGAATGATACACGAGATCGTTTGATTCACCCGTCTCGCCTTACCCGAGCGAAGACCGACTGCAATGAATGAACTTTTTGCCCTTTCCTGAAATCCGGCTTAGTCTTCCGGACTCAATGAAAGGCCTTTCCTTCAATCTTCGGCTCCTCTTCCCCTTTGCTCCGCTGCTGATGGTCATTCCCTGGCAACTCTGGGACTTCGCTCAAACCGGCGAGCCCCGGCCCGCAACAATCCCAGACTCCTCGCGCCCATCCACCACCCTTCCCCTCGTTGCGCAAATGCGTTGGGAAAAGTTCCTGCAATACCAGCCACACTTTGCGCCCCACCGGGAAAGCCTTCTGAGACTCTCGCCCCACCTCCCGCTTGAAAGATTCACATCCCTTTCGCCGACCCTTCAGGATCGCCTTGCTTCCTTCGCCACCAGTCGGCTCGATCCCAACATCCCCGCCATGACCCTTTGCTGGGCTCCCGGCGTTTCCATGGAAGTCATGGAAGCATTCCACGCAGTCGAGGAATTTGCAGACGACGAACCCGGAGAAATCTCAGCCGCAACCCAGTTCGATGACGGAGACCGCTGGGGCCGAAACGCCACCTTTAATTCATTCTTCGAGAGGGCCCGTCAAGGCCAACCCACCACCCTCCGCTGGAGCTTCATGCCGGACGGCACCAGCATCTTCGGCTTCAACGGCGAGCCCACCTCCGATAGCGAGCTCGTCTTGTTCCTTGATGCCCGCTACGGCGTGATCGACGGCGGCAATGATCTCACCACCCGCCCCTGGTTCTCCTCGTTCCAAGCCGCATTCGATAACATCGCCAGCCTCACCGGCATCACCTACGTCTACGAACCCAATGATGACGGCGCCAACCTCACCCGGACATCAAGCCCCTCCGGACGAGTCGGGGTTCGCGGTGACATCCGGATCGGCGGACATTTTATCGATGGTGATTCCGGCTCCAACACACTCGCTTACAACTTCTCTCCCAACTCCGGTGATATGGTCATTGATACCGGAAACATCTCCTTCTACGGCAACACCTCGAGTAACTCCATCAACCTTCGCAATGTCGTCGAGCACGAACACGGCCACGGCCTGGGCCTCAGTCACGTCTGCCCTATTACCCAGACCAAACTGATGGAGCCCTTTATCTCCAGGCGCTTCCGCGGGCTCCAACTCGATGACATCTTCTCGCTCAACCGCCTCTATGGCGACTTTTTTGAAAAACAGAGCAGCTCTCGAAACAACGATTCCTCCGGGGAAGCCTCCGAACTTCCAATCAATGTCGGAGCATTTTACCGCAGGGAATATCTCAGTATCGACGATAACAGTGACGCTGACTTTTATCGCCTTGAAAACATTCCCTCCGGCACCTCGATCACCTGCAAGGTGATCCCTGTTTCAACCCCGGCAGGATTCAGAGAGGGTCCCCAAAACACCGATGGATCCTGTTCGGCAGGGTCATCTTTTGACTTCACCAACATTCACGATCTCGAGCTCGCACTCCTCTCCTCGGATGGCCGCACCATTCTCGCCTTAGCGGATCTAAATTCTCTGGGGGAAGCAGAGGAAATCATGGCCTTTGAGGCACCATCGACCGGAGATTACTTCCTCCGGGTTACCGGAGGTTCGTCGAATAATACCCAGCTCTACACTCTGGAAGTTGACCTTGCCCAAGCACCCGAAACTCCCACCAATCTTTCCGCAAGCACCACCCCGACAGGCCGGATCACGCTCAGCTGGAATGACCTCAGCGATCAGGAAACCGGTTTCCAAATTGAGCGTAAGCTTGAAGCTGACGGGGAATGGTCACCCTACGCCACAATCGACGCTAATTCCGAGAGCTTCGAAGATGCCAACCCCGCCACCGGCACAAATCTCTTTTACCGTGTCATTGCTCTTGGGCAAATCGTCAACTCCGCCCCTTCCAATGAGGACACCACAATGGTGGTCGACCTTTCTTCTGAAGGCTACCTCTTCGATTTTGGCGCTATTGATTCCCCCCTCGCGCCCGGTGCGATCCGCATTTCACCTCTGACCAGTGGCGACGTCTTCTGGAATGAACCCGTCACCTCGCGCGACCGGGGTGGTGCGGACTTATCGAATCGCGATTATCTTTTCGCCGCCACTTCACGAACGTGGAGCCACCGCCTCGCCAACGGAACCTGGCAAGTGCTCGTTCGGCAGGGTGATGAGACCACTCCGCGCGATGACCTCACCATCTCAGCCGAGGGAATCCTGCAGGCTGAAGACATTGATTCAGCGGCGAACCAATTCGTCGAGAACACCTTCCTCGTTGAGGTTACAGACGGATTTCTCAACCTGACCTTTGACGACTTGGGCGGAGCCAACAACCGCTGGGTCGTCAATCGCGTCGAACTCACCCGGCTCTCTCCTTATCAAGTCTGGGCCTCGACCGAAAACCTTCCGGAATCCCTCGACGCCCCCGAACAGGACGCAGACAACGACGGCATCATTAACGTCCTGGAATATTATTTTGGACTCCCTCCTCTCGCAGCCGGAGCACCAATCGGGATCAGCTCGGCTCTCTCTGAAGATGGCACCAGCTACCTCTTCACCTTTACCCGCAATCCTCAGGCTGACATCGGCTCCACCCCCCTCTTTGAAACCAGCAGTGATCTCGCAAACTGGACCTCCTTCACGCCGCCACCTCAAAATATTACCACAACCCCCAATGGCGACCTCGAAGACGTCACCCTTACTCTCCCCGCGAACACCGCCCGGAGATTCGTCCGCCTCGGGCTTAATCCTGTCTCTTATACACATCTCCGAGCCCACGAGACCGAGGCTGATCTC
>CAJXVQ010000575.1 GCA_913060685.1 uncultured Verrucomicrobiales bacterium | reverse complement strand
AGATCAGCCTCGGTCTCGTGGGCTCGGAGATGTGTATAAGAGACAGGTATTGGAGAGTGACTCGTAATCTGAGATCTCGCCGCGCTTTGTATATTCGGTAATGGACCAGCAAGCCTGTTCCGTAATGGCTGCTTGGCCCGCCTGCGCGGCCCTCTCTGCAAATGCCGCAAGGGCATAGGCCCGCTTGGAACCTGGCCCGATTTCCTGAGCAGCCTCCAGTTCGGCCTCCAGTAGCTCTGATTGCGCATCGCTGGCATTGGCGGGGGAATCGTTGGGAGGATCATCCGAATTGGTGCTCTTCAAAACGACCACGAGGAGGATGATGGCGAGCGCCGGGACGCCGAAAGCGATTGCCAGGCGGCCGAAGATCGGAGAAAGGGAGTTGGACTCATTGCGGGCCCAGCGACAAAGCGGCGGAACGATGGCCCAGCCCAGTGCGATGAATCCCACCAAGAGAACGAGAAGGACTTCGTAAAGACCCGGGGCAGGCACAATCGCAATGAGTAGCCCCAGGAAAATGAGAAAGGGCCAGGTCAGGCTCGCAAAGATGGCACGACTGAGGCCACGTTTTTGACCCCCGGATTTTCGAATCTCGCTGAGGGCCCCGAGTCCAAGGGCGATGCCAAGCAGGGGTAAGATGACACTGAGGAAGGCAGAGAGAAGAGAGACCACATAGAGACCGTCCACTCTACTTTCGACCTTTCCGTGAGACGACATATCGCCCGGCGATTCGTAGACGCTAAAGTAAGTGTAGAAAAAGAGGCCCATCACAGGCATGCTGAGGGCGGTGAAGAAGGCCGCCAAAGTGGCAAAGCGAGCGACTCCCTCTTTGCCGACGGCGGCCGGGGCTGCTTTCTTTGAGGCCGGCTGGGAAAGGGTGGCAACCGAAGTGCTCACTTCCTCGGCGGACTGGAAACGGGCCTCCCGTTCTTTCGCCAGCGTGCGGAAGACAATGTCATCAATGCGGGAGTCGATGTCGTTCTTTGCAGAAGGAGCGGCGAAGCGTCCCAGCGGGAGTTCCCCGGTGAGCAGTTCGTAAAACACGACACCCAGCGAGTAAATATCGGCGCGTTGATCGACATCATTGGGTGACTCAATTTGCTCCGGCGCCATGTATTGAGGCGAGCCGAGAATGGAATCCTGCCGGGTGAGGGTAAAGTTGTGAGCTTCGTCCTGGCCGAGGAGCTTGGCGATGCCGAAGTCGGCAATCTTAAGCCGTCCTTGTGAGTCGAGGAGGATATTTTCGGTTTGATGTCGCGGTGAAGAATGCCCTCATCGTGCGCGGATTTCAGCGCGGCGCACATTTCCTGGACGAGAGTCAGGGCTTCGGCGGCAGCAAAGCGACCGGCCTGCATCGCTTGGCGGAGGTTGACGCCATCGATGAATTCCATGATGAGGAAATGAAAGGGCCCGGCGTTCCCGAAATCGAAGACGTTGACGATGTTGGGATGATTGAGGCGGGCGAGGACGCGGGCTTCGCGGGTAAAGCGTTCCTCGAAGGCCGGGTCGTCGTCGTCGTTGATGTGGAGAATCTTCAGGGCGACCTCGCGATCGAGCCGTGGTTGGCGGGCTTTGTAGACGGCGCCCATGCCACCAACCCCTATCATCTCCAGGATTTCAAGATCGGGAAAATGTGGCGCCAGGTCTGCGATCAACGGAGGAGGAGAGCTGGTGCTCCGGCCCGCGGAACCGGTGGTCGACGCGGCCCCGCCGAGGAGGCAGGCCGGGCATAAGCCGGAAGGTGCGTTTTCAGGAATCAACCCGCCGCAACGGGGACAACTGGATTGAGTGGGATTTGTCATATCATAGCCTTCCTGAGCCATTGGATGGGCGAGGTTACAATGAAACTGACTTTTTTATTCCCCATACTCAAAGCGCAAATGCGCGGATTGGTTTGGAAAGCAGGCCGCAGGTTAAAAGCCCCAACAATCAAGCCCTTCAAAATTAAAGGTTAAATGTTCAGTGTTAAATGTTCAGCCCCCTGCTCCCGGGCAAAAAAACTCTGCTGCTCCCCTGCTCTGCCTGAAACCTTCTCATCTGCGCAAGAGAATCGCCAACACAGATTTTAACGGATTAAGAAATGATTCCACAAATTTCCCAGTCCAAAAAAAACTCCGAGCCTCCGTGCCTCTGCGTGAGATCCTCCCCGCCAACATCCCGGGCCCCGCTCAACGATCCCCCCGGAATTCATCCACAGATTAAGAAGATTTCCGCCGATTATTCAGAGACCTTGATTCTTTTGCTTCCAACCAAAGCTCCCCCTCAACCATGCCCCCCGAAACCTCCGCTGCTCCGCTGCTCTGCGTGAGCTTTCCCCTCAACCAAGTTCCGAAACCAAACCACCCAAAAAGAACTCTGCGTCTCCGCGCCTCTGCGTGAGACCTCCCCTCAACCAAGCATTCAAAATTGGACGTTCGGCGTTCACCCTCAACAAAGCCCCCATCAACCACTTCCTTCTCGTCAAATCTCCCCGTCAACCTCTAGATTCCTCTGAAGAGATTTCACAACTCACTGCCCTCTCGCTGCCTGATGAACCTCCAATTGCTCACGACCCAGATCACTCAGCTGGATGATGAGCTGCGCAATGCAGCCTCCAAGTCTGTCAACATCCTTCTAACGGCCCGTAACTGGTTTATCGGATTCTGTATTGTCGAATACGAACATTCGGGAAAGGACCGCGCTGACTACGGAAAGTCACTCACCAAAGAGCTGGCTCAGCGCCTCGATACAAAAGGCCTCTCAGCCCGTAATCTCTGGCTCTTCCGTCAATTCTATCTTGCTTATCCGCAAATTGGAGAAGCTTTGGCAAATCACCCATTAATCCTGCAGACACCATTTGCACTTTCCCTCCGCGCCCCAAAAACAACCGAAAACGAGGGCACTCCAAAAGTGCGACCACCGGTCGCACTATCCGAAATCTCGCCGCCACCAGCCACGGACGAAAAAGTGCGATCACCGGTCGCACTTTTCATAAATTCAAAAACCTGGAGAGATAACCTTGCTCGCTTGCCTAAAATTCATGCTCCCGGTGAAAAGCTCCTTCAAAAGCTCTCCTACACCCACCTTCAACGGCTCCTACCCATCGAAGACCCGCTAAAACGGACCTTCTATGAAATAGAAGCAATCAAAGGCACTTGGTCGGTCCGAGAACTACAACGTCAGGTCACCAGCCTGTTCTTCGAGCGCTCCGGCCTTTCCACGGACCCGGCCCTCCTTTCGCAAATCACGCAGAACGAAGTCTCGCCGGCCAAGCCTCAACACTTCGCCAGAGATCTCTACGCCTTCGAGTTTCTCGGACTACCCGCACACCTCGCTGTCGAGGAATCAGATCTAGAAACAGCCCTTCTCGAAAACCTTCAATGCTTCCTTCTGGAATTTGGCCATGGCTTCTGTTTCGAGGCCCGCCAGAAGCGACTTCTCATTGGCGAGGAATACTTCTTTGTCAACCTCGTCCTCTACCACCGCATTCTCAAATGCCATGTTCTCATCGAGCTAAAAGTAGGCACCTTCTCCCATGAGAATGCCGGGCAACTCAACACCTACCTGAACTACTATCGCAGCGAGATCAGCGAGGAGACGGACAACCCACCCATCGGTATTCTTCTGGTCGCGGATAAAAACAAGGCCCTCGTGGAATACGCCACCGCCAATATGGACGAGAACCTCTTCGTCCGAAAATACCTCCTTCAACTTCCCTCGAAAGAGGTCCTCACCTCATTCATTCGAAGCGAACTCGCAGCCCTTTAGTCTCTCTACTTCTCTTCAAAACAGGAAAGACTCGAGCCTCCAGAAAATTTCCACGCATCTGCGTGAGATCCTCCCCGCCTGCAAGGCAAGTCTCCGAACGACCTCCCGGAATACATCCACAGATTAAGAAAATTTCCGCCGATTATTGTTAGAACGTGATTCTCTTGCTTCCAACCAAAGCTCCCCCTCAACCAATCTGCGAAAATCCTCCCAATCTGCGGACCCGCCTCCTAAACCAAGCAGCCGCCTCCGGCGGAGTTCGAAGTTGTCAGTGTTCAATTTGAAGTTCCATCCCCTCAACCAAGCCCCCCAAAACCTCCGCTGCTCAACTGCTCTGCGTGAGTCCCCCTCACCCAAGTTCCAAAGCAAAAAAACTCTGCGCCTCCGCGCCTCTGCGTGAGACCTCCCCTCAACCAAGCCCTTCAAAATTAGATGTTAGATGTTAGATGTTCAGTGTTAAATGCTGTCTCTTATACACATCTCCGAGCCCACGAGACCGAGGCTGATCTCG
>CAJXVQ010000574.1 GCA_913060685.1 uncultured Verrucomicrobiales bacterium | reverse complement strand
CTACACAGAGTAGATCGTCGGCAGCGTCAGATGTGTATAAGAGACAGCGATCAAGGTCGTACCCGAGGTCATTGACTACGCCTTGCGTCTCACTCGTCACACCCGGGAAGCGCACGGGATGAGCTTGGGAGCGGGGACGCGGGGTGCGATCAGTTTGGTTCAAGTTTCCAAAGCCTATGCGATCATGGCCGGCCGTGATTATGTCATTCCCGATGACATCAAGGAGGCTTCGCTTCCGGTTTTCCGTCACCGGGTGCAAGTGGCCCCCGAGGTCGCGATCAGCGGCCAGAATGTTGATGATCTCCTTCGTTCCGCCTTGGAAACAATCGTGGCTCCACGGATCTAAGCTTTCATCATGCCGCTCCGCCCGACACGCCTTCTGATTGCGATTTTGATTCTCTGGACCCTTCTGGGTTTGGCTGGATCGATGTATCCTCCCGCCGAGCCGTGGTGGGGCATGATGGGCTTTGTGATTGGGATCGTGACCTTGTTTGATGCCCTGGTGGTCTTCGTGCTCCGCCCTCCAAAGGTCGAGCGGACCTTGCCGGGGCGGTTGGCGGTTGGGGTCGAGGGCGAGGTCGCCTTGCGACTGGTCAATACGACCCGACGACACCTCCATGTCGCGGTTTATGACGGGGTGCCGGAACGGTGCGAGTGCGAGGCTTTTCCCTGGCGTGGCTGGATTCGGGGCAAGGGGTATTTGGATCTCAATTATCCCATTACCTTGCCTGAGAGAGGAGAGATTGCATTTGGCAAGACCTCCGTTTTACTCACCTCGCTGCTGGGTCTCTGGTCGCGAAATTGTCTCGTAGGTAAAGAGGGTTCGGTGAAGGTCTACCCAAATTACCAACCGGTCCTGACCTATGCCCTCCTGGCAATGGCTCATCGACAGGAGCACACCGGCATCATCCGGAAAAACAGGGCTGGCTTGAGTCGGGATTTCCATCAACTGCGTGACTATCAAATGGGCGATTCGCTTTCGCAGATTGATTGGAAAGCCAGCTCCAAACGCCAGAGCTTGATCAGCCGTGATTTTCAAGAACAGCTTGATCAGTCGGTCATCCTCATGCTCGATTGCGGGCGCCGCATGAGGACCATCGATGGTGAAATCAGCCAGTTCGATCATTGTCTCAACTCCATGCTTCTCCTTTCCTATGTCGCGCTTCGGCAGGGAGATCAAGTTGGCATCCTCAGTTTTGGTGGAACCGATCGCTGGCTTCCCCCGGTCAAGGGCGCTCCAGCGATGACGACGGTGCTCAATCACCTCTACGACTATGAGACTTCGCCGTTTCCAAGTGATTTCAGCGAAGCTGCCGAGCGCTTGCTACGTCATCAACGCCGACGCTCCATGGTCGTCGTGATGACCAACCTCAGGGGAGAGGATGCCGAGGAACTCCGCGAGCCCTTACGAAAACTTCGCCAGAAACACATTGTCGTTTTGGCGAGTCTCCGTGAATCCGGGATCGGAGAGATGCTGGATGGTGATTTGGACACCTTTGATGATGCTCTGGGCTACCTTGCGGCACAGGATTATGCGGCGGAGCGGGAAGGGGTTCTCGCGGCTTTGCGGGCGGATGGAATCGTGACTCTTGACGAAACGGCCCAGCATTTTCCGATCGCTCTTGCGAATGCGTATCTCGATACCCGCCAGATTATTTAGATTTCTTAGGGAAAGAGGGGTTGCCTTTTTGGCTCTGCTCGCCTATCCAACACTCGTAATGAAACTCTTTTCGGTTCTTTTGTCGGTGATTGGTTTTGGCTTGTGCTCCTGTGAGCGTCACGAGTGGGAATCAGAGACTCCGAAGTCAAGCGACACAATTAACCTCTTCCTCCACGAAGAGCACGGGGCAGAAGGAGAGCATCACGAAAAAGACGGTGATAAAAGCCACGCGAAAGACGGCGACCACGCCAAGTCTGAAGGGGAGGCCCCTGCTGGCGAGTAAGCGGATTTTTGATCCCCTCCTTTCATGATTGCGACGGCGTTTCGAGAAACGGCCCTCGCTCTCTCAAAGGCGCTTGCTGAGGCCGCCATTGATCATGCTGGCTTTGAGCCTCCCCTCGCAGTCTGTGAGTTGCGTAAGTGCCGTGCGACTTGTTGTCACGATGGCGTCATTCTTTCGAAAGAAGAAGCCGAGGTGCTGGGACACGAGGAAGAGGGAATCATCGAGTTGCCCGATGGGCGTTTTAAAACGGCTACCGTAAGCGCTGATTCACTGGAACTGGCCGATGGCTTTCCGGCTCAGTTCCCCAAGACCAGATGTGTCTTTCTGGATCAGGAACATCGCTGCAAGTGGCAACTGAAGGCGGTCGAAGAGGGGAAGCATCCCTGGTATTACAAGCCAATTTCATGCTGGATGCATCCCTTGCTTTTAAAACGTGAAAGTGGCCGTCCGATCCTGACCATCGTCTCGCGTGAGGAGGATTCTGCAGGTTTTGCGAGTTTCACGCCTTGTGGGAAGGCCGGTTTGGGAGCTGCTCCGGCACGGGAAGCTCTTGAAATGGAGCTTAAGATGCTGGGTGAAATTTCCGGTCGGGATTTCTATCGTGAATTGAATGCGCCTCCGGGATTCTCTTCTCTCGCGAACGAAAGCACCTCGGGATAAAACTCACGGAAGGCCCGCCCGAATGATTGATAGTGATCAGTGAGGTCTTCTTCGGCTCCGGCCAAGGGCGCGAGAAAAGGTCGCCGCTGGCTCACGCGCCGAAAAGTAAGAGCCAAGCCGGAAATGGTGCCGTAGGTGCCCAGCCAGTTTTCCTCCTTCATGCGGGGGGCGACGTCGAGGAGTTCCGGGTTCAGCCATTCCTTTCGACGATCAAGGACATCGTGTATCTCCTCGATGAATTTCGGGAGGGGGACCTTGGAGTAGTCAGACCAAAGCTGGGCCAGAAAATGGTCGAAGAAGATATCGATTACGATCCCGGCAAAGCGTCGGCGGCTTGGGTGAAGAAGCTCTTTTGATCGCAGGAAGACAGGGTGGGAGTCGGTGAAGCGATCAATGACCCGATGAAGCATGATGCCATCAACGACCTCTTTGGGGAATCGAGTCAGCAGGTTCTCCGGCGTCCCTTTTGCAAAGTCACCAAGTATCCCTCCGACACGTGAGGCGTCGGTAGGGTGGGCGAGGTGGAAATGAGCGAGGAAGTTCAAGACTTGTTCAAGTGATAGACGGTGGCTAAAGAGGTGTCGATGATCGTCTCATGGAACGGCAGCCTGGTGAAGGAGGGAAGGATTTCTCTTCCGGTTTCCGATGCTGTATTTCTCCGAGGAGAGGGTGTCTTTGAAACCATCCGCGCCGAATCAGGAAGGCCGTGTTTGTGGCAAAAGCACTATGATCGACTTGCCAAATCGGCTCTCCGCATGGGGTGGACTACTCCGGATCGGTGCATCCTTGAATCCCAAGTTGTCGAGGTGCTTGAAGCGAATCAACTTGAGAGCGCGCGGGTGAGAATCACCTTGGGGAATGAGTGCCTGATCACCGCGGAGCCACTTCCTGAGGTTGAAGGGAAGTTGTCAGTGGTTTCCATCGATTGTCCGGTGAACGAACGAAGCCCACTCGCAGGGGTGAAATGCACGTCCTATGCTGAGAATATGATGTTGCTTCGAGCATCGGGTGCTGATGAAGCGATCCGACCAAATATGGTGGGCGAGCTTTGTGAGGGGTGTATTTCGAATGTTTTCTTCGTGAAGGATGGTGACATTTTCACACCTGCACTTGAAACTGGGTGTCTGCCCGGAGTCATGAGAGCGGAGGTGATCCGTGTCGTAAGCGTCACGGAAGGGCACTGGCCCCTTGATGTTCTGAGGGAAGCCGATGAGCTTTGGCTCAGTAACTCCCTGAGGAGACTGCGATCTGTCAATCTCCTGAATGGCCATGATTTAGGGAGGGAGTCGTCGTTGTTTTTGGAGGTCAGTCAGCGACTGGCGCATTCCTGATCGATATTGTCCGCCGGAGACGAAGATTGGTTAAAAAAGGGATTTTCTTCCAAGAATGCCGCAACTGGCGTTTCCTAACATCAAGGAAACAGCTTTTGAGTGATCCTCCGCATTCTGCGGTAGCGCTTAAAGGCCTCGAATATTGATCACCCATGAAGATGACAAATCACTGCCGTCGCTGGATCGCTGCCTTTGGCGGAATCCTTTTTGCCCAGTCCAGCCTCCTGGCTCAACAGAACGTGGGGTTTGTTGAGGACTTTGCTTTGGCCGAGGATCGCAAGGAAGCGCTGAAGCTCCTCATCCCCGGCACCGAGGACTACTACTATT
>CAJXVQ010000573.1 GCA_913060685.1 uncultured Verrucomicrobiales bacterium | reverse complement strand
GATCTACACAGAGTAGATCGTCGGCAGCGTCAGATGTGTATAAGAGACAGGTGACCGGGATAGTGGATCGGCAGTTTGTTCTTGTGGCTGAAGAACCGAGCGGAGCGATCTCTAATGGGGCGCCGTTGGTTTGGGATGACTGCGTCGAGGTTGCGGAACTTTCACCATAAAAAAAACCCCGCGCCGGGGAGGCGCGGGGTGTCTTAAATTTGCTTAAGAGAAAGGAGATCGACTACTTCACGAGAAGACCGGCCAAGGCGCGGCCGAGTGCTTCACCGATGTTTTGGTAAGTCTCGGCGTTTCCGCTGTAGTGACCGTTTGAAGCACCGCCTTTGGAGAGGGGGTGAGCGTATACGGAAGCGACGTTTCCTTGAAAGTCAGGATATTTTCCGGAGGTGCCATCGACTGCCATCGTGCCATTCAGGATCATGCCTTCGTTGCCATCGGCATCCTTCTTGGTCTGGCCGAGGGTGGCGCAGACGAACTTGGCTTTGGGCGCGTTGAAGTCCTTGCGAAGTGATTTGATCAGCTTCACGAGGTTCTTCTCATAGTTTGCGGCGTGGACCGCATCGTAGCGATCCTTGTCACCCTGCCACCAGACAAATCCGGCGATCTCGTAGCCTTTGGCTCCGGGATAATATGTAGCGAGTTCTCCCAGCACTTTTTTGGCACTTTCGACATCGGTGTCATATTGCTTTCCGGCATACCAATTGACTTTCTTGGGTTCGGTTCCGGTCTTCCACTTATCAAAAGTGTCCTTGTATCCGGCATAGGTCATGTCGCCCGCCTCGAATTGCTCACTACCCGGAGGGAGGAGATCCCAGCCGAGGCTGCGGTTGCCGATGCATGATTTGAGGATCAGGACAGGAGCATCCACGACTTCGCCGACGGCGTGGCCGATGCCAATCTCAGGGCCCATCTTTCCGGAGTTCGCGGGAGAAAGCCAATCGTTGGTGTAGGTCTTACCGTTCATGACACGGACGTTGCGGACGTCCTTGCGGGTGGTCCAAGCGCCCTTGTCATCGACGAGGTAGGGATACTTTCCTGCCTTGGTGGCGGTTTCGAGGGTTCCGGCTTTGTCACCTTTGACCTTACCGAATCCGAGCATGTTGGACTGGCCCATCAGGATGAAAACCTGAACCGGCTTGGTCATGTCGGCTTCCTTGCCATCCGGGTCAGGAAGGACTTCTGGAAGTTCCTTGGCGGAAAGCGGACTTGCGAGCGCGGCCAGGGAGACGGTGGCGGCGGTGATGAATGTTCCTTTGTTCATAATTTTTACTATTGGGAAAATTGAGGGCTATTTTCCCCGGAGCAGCTCGACCATCGCCTTGCCCATCGCTTCTCCGATGTTCATATAGGTTTCCGGGTTTCCGCTGTAGTGTCCGCTTGAGCTTCCGCCTTTGGAAAGGGGGTGGCTGTAGACGAAGCCCACCTTGCCCTTGAGCTCGGGATCGCTGTTTTTCGCGACGGCCTTCATGGCATCGAGGATCACGCCATCACCTCCCGAGGAGCCTTCTTTTGTTTGGCCGAGGGACGCGCTGACAAACTTGGCATCAGGAGCGTCGAAATCTTTGCGCAGGGACTTGATGAGTTGGATCAGATTTTTTTCATACTGTTCGCAGTGCGCGGCGTTGCGCATGTCCTTATCGCCCTGCCACCAGAAGAATCCCGCGACTTCGTATCCCTTGGCGCCCGGGTAGTATTTGTCGAGATTCTCAAGCACCTTCTTGGCCGCGGCGATATCACCGTCGTACTGACACCCGGCATACCATCCTTTGGACATGTCGCCACCGGTGTCGCCTCCGGGATCATCCGGGGTGCCGCGGTAGCCGGGCTGTGTTTTCCCGCCATGCTCGTAAGGCACGCTTCCGGGAGGCAAGAGGTCCCAGCCAAGACTGCGGTTTCCGATGCAGCTCTTGAGGATCAAGACAGGTGCGTCGGTGACATGACCCACATGGTGTCCGATACCGATCTCTGGTCCAATGTTGCCCTGGATCGTCATCCACCCAGTCCGTTTATCTTTTGCTGGGCTATTCCCTGAACACATCACAAAGACGTCGCGGACGTCCTTGCGAACGGTCCACTCACCGGCATCGTCGACCAGGTAAGGGTATTTTTCTGCGGCGACTCCTTGCAAAGCGCTCGGCTTTCCAAATCCCAGCATGTTCGATTGCCCCAACAGGATGTAAACTTGGACTGGCTTGCTCATATCGGCCTCCTTGCCGTCGGGATCGGGGAGGACGTCGGGAAGAGACCCCACGGAGCCGCCCGAGGACGAGGATTTGCTTCCGTTTGCTTTCAGGAAGGCGATGTCGTCTTCCGAGAGGAAAGTTTGGCTGAACTTCTGGGTTTTGCCATTGCGAAAGCCCACCACAACTTCGCCGGATGCGGCGTCGTAGGATTTGAGTTTGGCTTCGAAGGTTTTGGAGCCATCGGCACTGGTCCAGGTCCGTCCGTTTGCGGAGGTCAAGAGGGCCGAGCACAAAAGGAAGGCGCGAAAGAGGGTGTAAGGTTTCTTTTTCATCGTGATGTATTGGAGTGAAATTCGATTCAGGGTAGTCTACTATGGAGGGCGGCGCTTCTTTCGTGAAAGCGAAGGTTGAGGCGGTCTATTTGCGAATATTAATCTCTTTTTTGCGACATCGCCAGTTGTGTTTGTGTGCCTTTTGAGCAGAATGCACATCCAAGATGGTTTTGGAAAATAGCAGTCCCCGGCGAGTGGCCATATCTCTGGAGATGGACTGGGGGTTTAAACGTCACCTCGACGTCTATGCGGGATGCCAGCGCTATGCCCAGGAGGCCGGTTGGGATTGTCGGATTCATCCTGCGGTGGACAAGGTTCTTCTGAGAGCAGGTGATTCGTCGGTCTTTGATGGGGTCATCGCGAGAGCGACCGTTCCTTTGGCTTTAGCCGCCCGAGAGACAAATACTGCTCTGGTCAATGTGTGGCTAAACTCTCCGGCCAGCGGGTTGCACGGAGTGTTTCCAGACTTTCGGCGGACAGGGGGAATCGGAGCTGAGCATCTTTTGGGACGAGGACTGCGCAATTTTGGACACCTTGGTTTTAGTCGTGATATCGACGCCCGCGCCCAGCAGGAGGGATTTCGCGAATACCTTGAGAAGGCTGGCTTTACGTGTAGTTCCCATCGGTTTTCCCGTACGAGCGTGGAGCGAAATGCCTCGGGCTGGGAGCAGTTTGTTTCCGAGGTGCAGGAGTGGATTTCGACTTGGGAACTCCCGATTGGTATTCTGGTTTGTAATGATTTATTTGCCCGTTATCTCGTTGATATTTGCCAATCCCGGGGACTCCACATTTCCCAGGATGTCTCGATCGTGAGCACGGCCAACGAGCCTTTGATTTGCGAGTCGCCATCGCCAACCCTCACCAGTATCGACATGGGGTTTGATCAGATCGGCTATCAAGCCGCTGCGATGTTGGACCGTCTGATGAGAGGGGAAGAGGTCTTGCCCAAAGTGGAGCTGGCCCGGCCGGTTTCGCTGGTGCCCCGTGATTCGACGGATCTCTATGCGGCCGATGATCCGCTTGTCTCGAAGGCCCTGCGTTTCATCGCGGAAAACAGTCACCGGAGGATTGAGGTGCGGGATGTTGTGCAGGCCGCAGCCACAAATCGGCGGGGACTTGAGCGGAAGTTTCGGGAGTCCTTGGGGCGGACAATCGCGGGTGAAATTACCCGCTTGAGATTGGAGCGGGCCAAGCGCCGGATGGCTGAGACCGATGTTCCGATGAAGGATATCGCCATGGATGCCGGATTTCGGAATGCTGATCACTTTTACAAGGTTTTCATGAGGGTCGAGGGAGTCTCCCCGAGTGTCTATCGCAGTGAGCGGCTGGGGCTCTGAAAAGATCTTTTTGCCTTGGCGCAAAACCTTCCTTTTTTGAAGCTCTCGCGCAAGATTTCCGAACTTGAAAGATTCCTCGGTTGGGGCAGGTTTAGGAAGACAACCACCTCCCTGTGAAGCCACTCACTCCAATTCTTACCGCGTTATTCCTCTCAGGCGTGATTTCTCCAGCGCAGAAATCCGACAAGTCCTATTGGGCTTACCAACCGGTGCTAAAAGTTTCCGTCCCGGCGATCAAAGACGACTTTGTTCGCAACCCGATTGATGCGTTCATTCTTGAGGGACTTCGGGAGAAAGGGATCGAGCCGAATAAGAGAGGGAATGAAGCGCAATTGAGGCGGCGACTCTCCTACGATCTCACTGGTCTCCCTCCGAAACCGAATACGATGAAGTGGGCCGAGCTCGTGGACCAC
>CAJXVQ010000572.1 GCA_913060685.1 uncultured Verrucomicrobiales bacterium | reverse complement strand
CTACACAGAGTAGATCGTCGGCAGCGTCAGATGTGTATAAGAGACAGGTTGAGGCACTTGCCTTTCAGGATTCGTCGAGGACCAGGATGCGGTCGTCTCCGAGGGGGATTTCGACGGGCTGCCAGGTGGGGCTTTGGTCGAAGCATTCAGGCTCTGCGCCGGTGGGGTCCCTTTCCTGGTTGAACCAGTTTAGGCCCGGGTCGTCATCCGGGATCCATTCCTTGATGGCTTGCCAGGGTGGCTCGACGGGCTCCATGGTGTCGATGTCGATGTCGAAGGGCGGTGGGGGCGAGAGATTGAGGTGTTGAGTGTTTTGAATTCTCCTCATCGGGTTGGTAGTATCCGGAGGTGTCGGCGGCGATGAATTCCCGGACGATGGTTTCCTCGTTGGTGGAGAGTTTGTCGGCGAGGGAGGCGAACCCGGTGCAGGCCTCAAAGGCGGTATTAGCCACGGGGAGACCGACGACTTCTGTGACAACGTCACCAAGGACCCCGTTCACGTCCGCGATTTCCATGCCACCATCCTGCACCAACTCGGCATCGATCACCAAAAGCTGATCTTCCCGTATCAGGGGCTCGATCAAAAACTCACCAGAGTGGAGCCGGCACGGGTGGTGAAGGAAATTCTCGCAAAGGGGAATTTCTAAGAGAGAGTGGAACTGGCCTCAATTTTGCAGCCGAATTCAGGTTTGTCAGCAGGCCACCCACATAAAGTCGGACGACGCACTAGCCGACGGGCGGGTGTTTTCTCAATTGGAAGGGCCGACGACCCAGTCCGGCAGCCTGCGCCTGAGTGGAGGAAACCTGTCGGCATGGAACGTCACCGGATGGCCCATGGCGGTGACCGGCCTGAGCGACAAGGGTGTCTGGCAACACGTCGCGGTGGTTTACCAGAAAGATGGCTCGGCCACCGGCTATCTGAATGGAGGAAAGAGTGGCACATTCGAAAGCGCCTTTGATTTCAAAGGAATCAAGGCAGGGATTGCCGCCCGTTTCATCGACGAGCACGGCAGCCCCTTTGCAGGTGCCTTGGATGACTTTCGCATCTACAGCCATGCTCTCACTAACGATGAAGTCAAAGCCCTGTATTCGCCCGAGTTGTTGTATCCACCCACGCAGGTCAACAGGGCGAAAGCCGCGGCGTCCAAGGCCGGAGGATGGACTCTGTATCCGTATCATGGTCCCGCCGCGGCAACCGCTCAGTGGGACGAGAAGGCGAAGGCTCTGAACCTCCATCTGCAGTTACTCCGGGAAAGATTACTGACTAGCGAACCTCCTGTCCGAAAGTTTCTTCTTAAACGGTTCCCTTATCGAGTGAGATACAGCCTGGCCGAAAATCAAATCATCCTCCTTACTTTGGAGGACATGAGCAAAGACAAACCCCTTTAGTGTTTCCCGCCCCTTCCGTGGTACCAAATTGATGGAGCAAACCACTTGTAAGCCATGGAGAAGAATCGATTGTCGAGTGATGAGCCCGGCGGGGCTCACCCTGCGGCCGTCTGTCTCGCCCCGCTCGGCTGTTGAAATTCAATTTTCGAAGTTGGCATCCGCCGCTGCGCCAGCTCTTCACTTCAAAAGTCAACCATCGCAAATCAAAAATCATGAATCAATCGGTTCCAATCCTCCCCGACTTCAAGACTTCGCCACCGGCCCGATCGTCCCGCCCTCGATGAACTCGGCGTCGATCATCGTCTGGCGGGTGTCTTCCTTCCCGTGGCTGATGTTTTTGGCCCAGCGTCCGATCCGGTTCACCATGAGTTGGTCGTTCCAGCGGACATGCGAGATCGACGGCTGGTAGCGGTTGAAATACGGGGCCGGGTTGCAGCAGATCAAGGAAACATCCTGCGGCACCCGCAGCCCCCGATTGAGCAGGAACTGGGCCACGGCGAAGTATTCCGCCGGGCTGTAGATGAAAATCGCGGTGGGCGGGGTGCGGGCAAACAGGGATTCGAGGCATCGGTAAAACCCATCGAATCCGCCCTCCCAGCCCGGCATGTTGTAGTTGCCCGCCGTGATACCATGGTCTGCCAATTCATTGAGAAAGGCAACGCCGTCGGGCCCAGGATTCGACAGGGTGGATGTAATCTCCAGCATCACAATTCGTTGGTGTCCGAGGTCGATCAGTCGACGCGTTGCGTTAACAATGGTGGGCACCTGATTCGGCGCGATACCCGCGATTTTCGGGTCTTGAGAACCGAACAGGGCGAAGACCGGAACCTGCCGATGCACGAAACATTGGATCTCTTCCTTTGAACCGGCAATCACCACCCAGGCGTCCGCGTCGGTGCCCTCGATCATGCGGGCCAGTCGCCGCATGTTCCCGCCAATGTCCGTCAGGTTTTTCGGGGCATGGATGACCGTGTGACCCGCCGCCTTCAGCTTGTACTGGAACCGGGTGAGCAGATCGTGTACCTCGTCGCCCTTTTCGTAAAATAAAACCGCCACCCGCAATGTAGGAGGGGCGTGGTCCTCTGGCAGCACGATCTTGCGGCATCGGCCGACTCCCTGGCCGACGAGCACACCCTCTTTTTCGAGCAACTTCAGCGCGACCTCGACAGTCTTGGCGTTGACTCCCAGTTCCGGAGCCAGGTGATTCATCCCGGGCATCGTCCCGCTCCAGCGCTCCCGCAGGAGTTCCCCGCGCAGGTAGGCAGCCACTTGCTCGGCGATGGTGATGAAATCCGGAACGGCCATGACGACAACCTCACCTAAATATGGGGAGGTGTCAATTGAAGGAACCTTTGTAAACGTTGGGGAGGTTAAGCAAAAATAGGCTCAAGTTAGATACGCAGTTTTCCTGCCTTGCCAACTCATCAGCATTCGAACCATGAAAAGAACTCACAAAAAACTTTTGCCCCTCGCCGGTCTCGCCGGCTTCGTCATCGCTGCCACTTCAGCAAATGCCGCCACAACCGCTTACCGCAATCTGGTTCTCGGCGACAATCCCATTGTCTATTACGAGTTTGACGAGACCAGCGGATCCACGGCAGCGAATTCCGCCACCACTGGCGCGACCTACACAGGCACCTTCAACACGACGGGTGGAGCGATCTCGGTTGGCCAGTCGAGCTTTGCCCAAGGCGGAACCGCCTACGACTTTGGCGGCGGCTTCATCGGAGCGGCATCCGCGTTGACCAGCTCATTGAGCGAATGGACGGTGGAAGCGTGGGTGAACTATGACTCGGCAAAGACAAGCGCGTCTAATTTCCTCTCCAACGACCAGGGTGGATGGAACAATGATGTCCTCATCGGCATCGGAGCCGAAAGCGGGAACGTTGGTGTCCCCGGCGGCAGTGTTGGCGCGATCCAGCAGGGCAGCCCGGGTACGACCCGCGACGCTGCAGGTGCAATACTGGGCGCCAATACGTGGCACCACGTCGTTTTGACCGGTAGCACCTCGGCAGGCGAAATGGCTGTTTACATCGATGGTGTGCTCGCGGGCTCAGACACCGCACTTGTCAATGGCGTAACCTTCAACGGGGCTGACGGCATCGGGACGGCCAACCTGACGATCGGCGCGGCGCGTCCAAATTCCGCGGACGCTGGCTACCGTCCGTATGATGGACTGCTCGATGAGCTCGCCATTTACGATTCGGTGCTGACACCGGCTCAGATCAGCGCTCATGTCAATGCTGCCATCCCGGAACCGGGAAGCGCGTTGCTCTTGGCCCTCGGGAGTTTGGTGCTGGTGCGTCGTCGCAGATAGGTGGCCGGGATTTTGATACTGCCCCCTTCCGGTTCACAGAAAAACTTACCCTTCTACGATCAATGAATTCAATGAAACCTCACTCCTGGCTCCCTGTTTACACGGCGATCTTCATTGCCACAGGCACTGCCTTTGCAGGCACCTCTGGCTACCGCAATGTGATCCTCGGCGACAGTCCCATCGTCTACTACGAACTCGATGAGACCAGTGGCACCACGGCCGCCAATTCTGCCACGACGGGAGCCACTTATGAGGGAGCTTTCGACACGGCAGGTGGGCCGATCACGGTCAATCAGACGAGTTTTCCCGAAGGCGGGACGGCCTACGACTTTGGCGGTGGCTTCATTGGGGCGGCGTCTGCATTGACGAGTTCTCTGGACGAATGGACCGTGGAGGCGTGGGTAAATTATGACTCGGCGAAAAGCAGCGCGTCCAATTTCCTCTCCAACGACCAGGGCGGCTGGAACAATGATGTCCTCATCGGCATCGGAGCCGAAACCGGGAACGTTGGCGTTCCTGGCGGCAGTGTTGGCGCGATCCAGCAGGGCAGCCCGGGTACGACCCGCGACGCTG
>CAJXVQ010000571.1 GCA_913060685.1 uncultured Verrucomicrobiales bacterium | reverse complement strand
CGAGATCAGCCTCGGTCTCGTGGGCTCGGAGATGTGTATAAGAGACAGATAATGTCATTGTGATCGACAAAAGATGCCTCGATATCGATTTGGGAAAACTCAGGCTGGCGGTCGGCGCGGAGATCCTCGTCACGGAAGCAGCGGGCGATCTGGAAATACTTTTCGACACCCGCCACCATCAGCATTTGCTTATACTGCTGGGGAGCTTGCGGGAGGGCGTAGAATTTGCCGGGGTTAATGCGGCTTGGGACCAGGAAGTCACGGGCTCCCTCAGGCGTGGCCTTGGAGAGGATGGGTGTTTCGACCTCGATGAATCCTTCGTCGGAAAGGTAGTCGCGCGCCGCTTTCGAGATGATGTGACGTTGGCGCAGGTTCTTGGTCAGGCGCGGGCGACGGAGATCGAGATAGCGATATTTGAGGCGAAGGTCTTCGTTCGAGAGTTCCTTATCGAGCTGGAAGGGGAGGACTTCCGCCTTGTTCACGATGACCAATTTCTCGGCCACGATCTCGATGGAGCCAGTTTCCAGGCTTTCATTTTTGGTGTCAACGTCCTCGGTTTTGAGGCGCTCATCCACCTTGCCGGTCACTTGGACCACGTCCTCGGAGCGGAGTTTATGAGAGATCTCGGCCGCTTCTGGAGAAATCTCGGAGCGGAAAACACACTGGGTGATGCCTTCGCGATCGCGGATATCGATGAAGATCACACCTCCTTGGTCGCGGACAGTATTCACCCACCCAATGAGGGTGACGGTTTCCCCGATGTGTTCGGAGCGGAGTTCGTTGCAATGGTGTGTTCTCATTTCTTCAGATATTGGGAGATTGATTCGACGATGGAGTCGTCAGCGGAAAGTTTGACCTCGTCGCGAGTGGCGAGAGTTTTGAGCGAGACCTCGGGGAATTCGTTTCCGATGACGAGGGCGAGGGGGGCCCTGGCCTGCTCGGCTGCTTTGAATTGCTTGTTAAACTTCGAGGGGGTCAGGGTGTAGGAAACCGCGATCCCGGCGGCGCGAAGTTTGCTGGCCAAAGTCAGGGCGTTGGCCTGTTGGGCCTGATCAGCGACGATGAAAAAGACATCACAGGCGCTTTCCGCTTTGAGGGCGGCCTGCATTTTTTCGAAAGCGTGCGGGGTGTCCTCAATGAGGTTCCGGATCACAACATCGCCGATGGCAAAGCCCACGGCAGGAAGGTCAACCTTTCCATCGGACAGGGCGGAAACCAGCGTGTCGTAGCGGCCACCTCCGGCGACGGCGCGCTTCTTCTTTTTGGCATCGAAGATTTCAAAGACCACTCCGGTGTAGTAGGCGAGCCCACGAACAATGGAGAGATCCACTTCGACATCGTCACGCATCCCGCGGGCGTCGAGGTTGGCGAGGACGGCATCAAGGTCGCTGCTGAGTTCGCCGGGTGAGTTGATCGCGATTTGGACTTCCTCCAGGGTGAGGCCCAGTTTTTCGAGCTTGGGACCGCTTTTACCTTCCTTGTCGCGTTCAAGTTTATCGACAATCGCAAGCAACTCTTCAGCCTGCTCTGCGCTGAGGCCCTTGTCATTGGCGAAATTCTGCCAGTAACGGCGGTCGGAGAGCCGGATGACAAAGTCGCCTTGCTTGAACCCAAGCTCACGCATCAGTTCGATGGTCAGCGCAATGAGTTCGGCGTCGGCGGCAGGATCCGCTTCGCCGATGAGGTCGACATTGAATTGGTAGAACTCGCGGGTGCGTCCGGCTTGCGGGGCTTCGTAGCGAAAGCATTGGCCGATTTCGAACCAACGCATGGGCTTCTGGTAGGCGCGCTGGCTCTCGATGAGGACGCGACCGAGAGAGGCTGTGACCTCTGGTCGAAGGGTGACGTCTCTTCCTCCCTGGTCTTCGAAGCGAAAGAGCTGGGTGCTGAGTTCGCCTCCCGTCTTCTTCATGTATAGCTCAGTGGCTTCCACGATGGGAGTTTCATACTCCACGAAGCCATAGCGTCGGGCCACTTCGCGGAAGTTGCGGAAGAGGTAGTTGCGCACCGCGCAGTCATCGGGACGGAAATCGCGAAAACCGGGGAGAGTTTGGAATGCACCTTTGGCCATGAAATGTGGGGATGGGGCCACGGTTTCCCGCGGGCGCGCGAGGATAGGGGCCGATTACGGGATGTCGAGGCGGATTCTATGGGGCGATGGTTACCGAATTGGAGAGTCGAAGAAAAAACCAAGCTTTCCTGTCCCACGGGCAGGAGATCTGGAGGGGGAAATTCCGTGCAGAGAGCAGGGGATCAAAAAAAGTCGCTTTCTGGTGAAATTTGTTCTTGATGAAGCAGGTGCGACCCGCCAGATTCCGCCCGCACCGAAAGGTCAATTCCGGCGTAGCTCAGCGGTAGAGCGGGTGACTGTTAATCACTAGGTCCTTGGTTCGATCCCAAGCGCCGGAGCCATATGAAAGCCCTAATCCTCAACGGATTAGGGCTTTCTTCTTTTTGGAGGATGCCTTTGTAGACACTTTGGTGTCACCGAGCCGGTTCTACCAAGAAAGGGAACCCCACTGGCGCAGAGCCCGAATGCTTCGACCAAAGTCCGGCCTGGCAAGCCGTGGAAATATCGCTCGGCGATTGACGCACCCTGGTCCTCGAAGATTCCTGACGCCGTCCGAATAGGCTCAAGATCAATCGCTGCCAAAACAACCCTTGGCATGGCGGGAGGGAGGACTACGCTCAAGGGTGGCAATTTTCCGCCCTGAAACGGCCTCTACAAAAAACAAATTTAGGCACTTTGTGACTGACCGTATCCTCAATCTATAACCAAGTTCCTCATGCTCGAATTTTCTGACGCTCCCTATCAATTTTTCGGGGCAAAACCCTCTCGCCCGCTGATTTCACTCGCCCGCTGGGTAAATGGGAATTTCATTGTTCCCGGCAACGGTCATCTCATCAAAGAAATCCAAATCGAAGGTGCCCTGGACGAAATACAGGAGGCTCAAAAATCAGGAGACCATCTCGTCTTCGTCATCAATCACCCGAGCCACAGTGATCCACAGATTGTCACCGAGATTCACCGCCGTCTCGGTATTTCCTCCTGCTTCATGGCGGCCTACGATGTCTTCCTCCGCGGCCGCTGCAGAGCCTGGAGCATGCAAAAACTTGGGAACTTCTCGATCGACCGAGAAGGGAGTGATCGCAAAGCCATGGGGGCTGCGATCGGCGTCATCAAGGAGGGCTCCTACGCACTCAACATCTTTTCGGAAGGCAATGTATACCTTACCAATGACCGGGTTACCCCGTTTATGGATGGGGCTGCTTTCATCGCATTGAAAGCACAGAAGGCGATGAAGGAGAAGCAGGTGAAAATCATCCCGCTTAGCCTGAAATACACCCATTTAACGTCTCCGCATGATACGGTCACTCAGCGTCTTAAGCAATTGGGAGAAGACAGCGGTCACCGCTACGAACCCGGTATCCAACCCGTAGCAGCTGTGATCGGTCTCGGAGCACATCTCATCACGGATTTACTCCGCGCCAATGGATATCAGGATAACATCAGCATTGCTCCGGATTCAGTATTTGAACCACTCATCGAGTTTACCAAGCATCTCGTATCCGACGTCGAGACCGCTCTGGATACGACCTCGAGAAATGAAGAGCTACTCGTGGATCGAATTCGGAAAATCCGATCCACGATTCATCAGATCCGCACGGATGATTCTGACACCGGAACTCACCCTGAGATCAACGGTCTCACCGAAAAGGCAATTCTTGCCCTGAGAATCCACGGATATCTCACTCCTTACCTTTCCGACCACCCCACCGTTGACCGGATCGATGAAACGGTCGAGCGGATCGCTGAAGATTTCTATTCCCGGGCCATGCCCCGCACGGGGCCGAGAAGAGCCGTCGCCCTTCTCAATGCTCCCATCGACGTCCAAGCCTGCCTCGATCAGGCCGGCGGCAAACTGAGAAATGCCGTCTCCTCCCTAACCTCAATTTTGGAAACAACAGTGCAATCGGGAATCGATTCCATAAATCAGGTAAACGATGCGCCTGGAGCCGCCCTCGCAGAAGAGAGTTCGAAGCCCTGAACGACCCCCTTATGCGGTCCGTAGGTAGGCAAACAGAGCTTACAAATGAGGTAGCGCGCAATGAAGGCCAAAAGAATAGTCTATCGGGGGCTGTTGTGGAGGTGATCATGGACATTGCCGTCCCAAATCCCTCCTGAGCTTGAGCGAGTGTTTCTCATCGGGCTCGTTGATCCTTTCCGGTTTCAGTAATCGCCGGGTCTGCGTGAGAGCTGTCTCTTATACACATCTGACGCTGCCGACGATCTACTCTGTGTAG
>CAJXVQ010000570.1 GCA_913060685.1 uncultured Verrucomicrobiales bacterium | reverse complement strand
CTACACAGAGTAGATCGTCGGCAGCGTCAGATGTGTATAAGAGACAGGGCCAGGAACTGCTTCGCCTCGGGGCTGAGCTCCGTCATGGTCCACTCGATGGCCTGGCGGGCGTGATCGTTAAAAATGGTGTAATCCATTATTCCAACCGTGGCCGCATCGTGGTTTCCCATCACAAAGTGGTCGGTCACCGCGCGCACGGCCTCGAGGACTTCGGCTGGCTTGGGTCCATAGCCAACAACGTCACCAAGGCAGACGATGACCTCGGCTCCGTGTGAACGGAGATCCGCAAGTACCGCATCCCAAGCACGAATATTCGCGTGGATATCTGAAACGATCGCGTAACGCATAGCAGCAAAACCGGATGATCGCCGGTTTGTGATTACAGGTCAAAACTCTATCATAGGAGAATCATCAACCCCTCCACTCCGGTCCAAGGGCAGCTTCAAAGCCCTCCCTCCAAAAGCAAATTCCCAGCAGTCATTTCTTGGTTTCCATTTCTGTGTTTGTTGAGAGAGCGATCAATCGTGGCCATAGCAGCCACGATCGGTTGGTTCGATCCAGCTGCATTCTTGCAACCTGTTACTTGTCCCTTAAACCGAGACGATTCTGCATTCTAAACAGCCTCTTGTCTTTTTTTCCAGAATACAAAAAAAGGTCCTCCGCGGGTTCAATACCATTTGAACAGTCATCTTAGCCGAATGATGGTTTTTGAGGTTGGGTGAAACAGTCAGCGGAGCTGAAATAGAAGGGACGCCGCATGATTGCATTCTAGCGGCGTTGCGCGGCGGTCCATCTGGCGGCCTGAAGGGCCGAGGGAATCCAGGCCAGGTCTTCAGACCTGGGATTGACAAAGACCCAGTTCCCGCGCCCTTGGTCGCAGGAAGGGTTATCCGCGCGGTGACGTTGATTGATTTATCGGCGGGGATGGGCTCTATCGACAAGGGTCTGCCCCCTCTCTGAAGCAATAATTTCACAACCCCGGTTGGGGTAGATGGTGTAAAAAAAACTGGTTCCCAGGGTAGCCCCGCTGCAAGAGTCGCCCAAATTCGTGATCTTCGTGTTCCATTCGTTCCTCATTCGTGAATAGAAATCCGACTGAGCAACCGCCCGAGGATGTTTCACGGGGACGGGTCATCTAATGTTCCTATGGCTCATCGAGCGCCAAGATTAAGCGGAGGAACCGTCGGGGTTGAGATCTGCTGACGGAAGCAGTGCGGTGGCCCTCCAAGCTCAATTCGGAGAGTGTCAGGCCATCTGTGGTCCAGTTGTCCAGGTCGCTACTGGTTTGGGGAGTGTATACGACATCCTCCCTCCCAGCAAAGTAAGTGATTTTCAGCGCATTGGAGTCGAGAGTCGGCTCAAGGGGATTACTGATGAAACCCGGGTTAGGGTCGAGGGCCAGAGCATAAGCCATCAGATGATTTACGCCATCCCCGTTGGGGTCGAGATTCAGATCCGTATCCATTGGAAGACCGTGCCCAAGAAGCCAAACCTCGGAATTGGTGGGGCCACTTTCGAGTGGCTGGGTCGCGTAGCTGTCCGATCCTCCCGCTCCGTTGACGGGCACCCATGTCGGCGTGGTAAATCCTGTATTACCGCTGAGGAAATACACAACGAAGCCGGAGGCCTGTTCGTCAAACACATTGCTACTTTCAATGACGCCGGGGGCGTTACCGAGGAACACGGCAGCGGTTAGCGCATCGCACTTATCAAAGCAAAAGGTGCCCATAAAACCAAGAGTGTCTGGTAAGACAACCGTTCTCAGTTTGCTGCAACTCAAAAATGCGCCGCGCCCTATGGATGTCAGGTTCTGTCCAAACGAGAGCGATGTGAAGGCACAACCTTCGAAAGCGCTCTCGCCGATTGTGGTGAGGCTGTCGGGAAGATTCAGGAATGCAAGACGGAAGCATTTGAAGAATGCCAGTTCTCCTATCGAGGTTAGCCCTTCTCCAAGAGTAACACTGATCAGGCCGTTACTCTGGTAGAAGGCTGAGTCACCAATGGTGGTTACGCTGTCGGGAATGCTGACGGTCTTCAGATTAAAGCATACTCCAAACGCCATTTCGCCGATTGTGGTCACGCTGTCAGGTATCGTAACCGAAGTGATCTGGGAAAACGCGAATGCTCCATCGAATTCGTCCGGATCTCCTCCTCCTGTGATGGCAACTACCGGCTTGCCATTGATTTCCGCCGGAATATCGACATGGATCTCCAAGTCCTTGGGGAAACTGGTGATCTCAACTGTCCCATCTACCTCACGGTAGGTGAATAGACCAAATTGTTCAGCACCAACGTTATTGAGAGAGAGGAGTGAAATCACACCAAAAATCCAAACTAAAGGCGAGGTATTCATGATCAGCGGCATCTTGTCAGATTATTGCTAGGGATTTACTTTTTGAGTGGGGTGAACTGGAGGATCACATCGTCTCCTGCTCCAGGCTTCGAATGATCAAAAATGGCGAGATAGAGGCTGCCTTTCTGAACTGTGAAATAATAGGGAGTCATTCCGTCGGCAACCAGGCTGCTAAGATCTTCCCAATTTCCTGAGACCAGGTCGGCAAGCGTCTTGAATCGAATGAATTTATTTTCGTTGGGATTCGTTCCTCCAGCGTAAGATTCCGTAAAATAGCTACTCGCATACCAGAACCCATTGAAAAACTCGACGTCATTGAGAACCAAGCCGGTTTTGGTCCAAGATCCGGCAGGCGCATTGCGCTTTTTCTTAAAGCTATTGTAAACCTTGACCTGCGCCTTATCCCAATCGAGAACCTCCACGATACGGCCCGCCGCAGAGCCGATGACATACAAATGGCCATTGGCAAAAGTCAAACTCCGTGAATAACCGCCGAGGTGTTTTCGCAGGCTGAGAACGCTCTCGTTTTTGCCGATGGCTGAGAAACGAAAGACGTGTCCCGAGTTGGAATTGAGTGCATAGATCCAACCTGTGGCGGGATCGATCACAATGTCGTGCGGACGCTTCAATGGCACACCCAAGATCTTATTCGTCTGGGCGGTAATGGTCGCCTTCGAGAAATCCGCGAAGGAGATCAGCCGATTGTTAGCGGTGTCGTTGGCATAGTAGAGACTATCTGCGGGATTATAGACGACCGAGTGTTGGCCACGGACTGCGATTGGAGATACCTTGAGGAGATTGCCGGGGCCGTCGCGATACAAGAAGCGGTTGTTTTTGAGGTCGGTGACGATTTCTTGACCTTTCGGGCCGAAGGCAATGTGTGTCGCCCAGTTGAAGCGTATCGGGTCACTGCCGCCGGGGGCATATTCACTCACCGCTAATCCCCATTTTGACGGTTCTGCTGGTTCCGGTTGTTTTGCATCCGGAGCGGCAACCACTGAATTCATGACAGAGAAACACACGGTCAAGGAGAGGTGACTGATTTTATTTATGTGAATCATTGCTGAAGTTGCGCTGAAAGTGAGGGTGAGTGATTGCTAGAAATTCATTTTTCGAATGACCAATTATTATCATTATTTGTCGAGGAGGGGGATTGGGGGGCTGTCCCTCTGTTCTCATGATCCCTGGTCGGTCCAGCCGAAATCGGGATGCCAGGCGAGAGGGTTCACATTCTCGGTAAGAACGGGAAGGAGGAAGCGGTTCAGTCGAGCTATCAAATCTACGAACGAGCCGCCCTTCAGTTTATTTTTCCGAAGGAAGGCCTTCCACTGGATCTGCTTGGTGGGATCGGTGGCAAATTCCTGGGTGAGGGTGAATGGCGTATCTCGGGACAACGTGGTTCCCCGGCGCTCAAAGGTGTTGAGGATGGCCGCGTGGAGCGTTGCGAAATCGAACTCCCGATGGCGGCCAAGCCAGTCGAGATCGTAGAAATCCTTCATCCGGCTGTTATCGATATCGAGTTGAACGGCCGCCTCCAGTTTTTCCGCGATGACAGTTTCGGGAGGGTAAGTCAGAAGCCGGGCTTCCGGGTAGTCGAGGAGGTCGCTCCAGCGATGTTCTTCAGCTTGTGGCGTGATCGCATCGCCGAAGTCCACGTCGATCTGGATTTGCACTCGCGCTCCCGCCAAGGAGACTTGGACGATAACCCTGACACCACCGTAGCGTTGATCTCCCCGGATCGGATCGGCTGCCGGGGTTCCCCACTCCAGTCCATCGTCGGGATCGACGGAAGCGGAGAGGATTTCCGTGAAAACGGCCCTTACCCCCTCCGATGAAGAATCACCGAAGCCCAGGAAGTCGATGTCTCGTGTCGGGCGATGAGGGTTGTTCTCCCAAATGCTAACCCAAGTTTCGCATTTTTTTTGAGTTTTTGGTCCAAAATCGCCGAATTCGCA
>CAJXVQ010000569.1 GCA_913060685.1 uncultured Verrucomicrobiales bacterium | reverse complement strand
ACGAGATCAGCCTCGGTCTCGTGGGCTCGGAGATGTGTATAAGAGACAGCCCGGGTATTCCCGAGGTCGAAGGTCTTCCGGATCCCGAAGACGTCGAATGAGCCAATCTCTTCCAGTTTGGGCTGATGAAATCATTGCCCGCTACGAAAGCCGCTCCGCCGGTTGTTTCGTCCTGCATGGCAATGTCGACGATCGCTTTTATCTCCCTGCGATCAAACCTCGCCTGGGCAGCCTCGTCGAATTTCTCAGCGAGGTTCTTTTGCCCCGCTTTGATGTCGTCCTGACCTACGATCTTGGAGGTGGAGTTGAAGTTGAGCGCGGCAGAGAAATCTTCTCAACCTGGCCAAGTCTTAAGGACGAGGTCCAGCTCCCCACCCAGCCACTCAAAGCTTCCCGCTTTCTTGGTCGCTACCTTACTTACGTTCGTAACCTTCATCACGTCGGCGCGAAGGCTCCAAAAGTGGCCCTGATCCTAAAGGGCGCCCACTTGATGTGTCCCAGCCTCCCCAATGCCCTGAACTATGACCTCCACGCTCTCGCCAGCGTCTGGCAGGCTTGGGCTTCGGAGGCCAATCTCGCGGCTCATGGACAAGCCGTTTTTCTTCTCTCTGAAAACCTCACCGGGCTGCATCCACTCGTCGCCAATCATCCTTCCGTTGCCGAAATTGAAATCCCTCTTCCTTCTACCGAAGAATTGACCGGTGTGATGGAAGCTTTGGTTCGCAACTGCTCGAAAGCTGTCGAGGGAATCAGAAACCGGCTCCCTTGGGCTGCGGCTCGACTTCGTGGTGCCACCGGAAGTGCGGTCGAAGACCTCCTCCTTCGTCGCCACTACGATGAGAAGCCTCTCGTCGAAAACGACTTCAGCGCACTCAAAAAACAACTCGTCGAGCGAGACTGCGCGGGCCTGATTGAATTTGTCGAACCCGACCGCACCCTTGATGGTGTCATCGGTCTCGATATTGCCAAGGACTGGCTCAGGCTCGATCTCGACCTCTGGCGACAAGATGAACTCGAAGCCATGCCCATGGGCTATCTCTTCTGCGGCCCGGTCGGCACGGGTAAAACCTATCTTGCCGAATGTCTCGCCGGAGAAGCCGGTGTGCCCGTGGTCACACTCAAGAATTTTCGCGACCGGTGGGTCGGCAGCACCGAGGCCAATCTTGAAAAAATCTTTTCACTCCTCCACGCCCTCGACCGCTGCATGGTCTTCATTGACGAAGCCGACCAGGCTCTCGGAAAACGGGCCGCTGGTTCAGGCGATTCAGGTGTTTCGAGTCGGGTCTACTCCATGATTGCCAAGGAAATGTCCAATCCGCGCAATCGTGGCAAATTGGTCTGGATCCTCGCCTCCAGTCGGCCGGACCTCATCGAAGTTGATCTCAAACGCCCCGGTCGTATCGATGTCAAAATCCCCATCTTTCCGGCAATTGATCCTGACGAAGCCCTCGCTCTCCTCCGCGCGCTCAGTGGCAAGCGGGGTCTCAATCTCACCGACGAAGAATGGAAGAGGCTCAAGAGCTACCTTCCCGAACTCCTCACTCCCGGCGGAGCCGAAGCACTCGCAGTAAAAGCGATCCGCCTTGTCAAAACCAAGACGCACAAACCCTTTGAAGCCATGGAGTTCGTTCTTATGTCAAGCCTGCCTCCGGTTCCCTTTGAAACTCTCAAAGCGCAAATGCGTCTAGCGGTAAATGAAGCGACCGAAACCGGATTTATCCCGGCAGAAGTTCACGAAATCCTGAAATCGTGACCTGGAAAATTTACGCCGCAGGAAAGCCCGCTCTCGCTTACGCAAAGACTGGGATTGCGGAGTATCTCAAGCGTCTGCAACGTGGGGCGAAAGTTGAGGTCATCTATCTTAAAGCTGGAGATTCAGAATCGGTTTCCAAAGACCTCCTGGCTCGTTCGGAAGGAACCTTTCGCATCGCCCTCGACGAACGAGGCAAGGCCTGGACCACCGACCAACTTGTTCAAAAAGTGAACGGCTGGGAAATGGATCCCGGCATCAAGACCATCTCCCTCCTCATCGGAGCCTCCGATGGACACACTCCGGCGCTCCGGGATTCGTGCCGGGCCATCTGGGCGCTCTCCCCGCTCACGCTTCAACACGAACTCGCTCTCGTCGTATTACTCGAGCAAATCTACCGGGCCTACACCATCAAGCGGGGTGAGCCTTATCACCGCTAGCGCGACTTCCCCTTACCGACTTTCTTGGCAAATTTGTAAGCCACCGGCCCCTTTCTTCCCGACTTGGGTTCTTCCAAACCTGCCCGCTTTTTCAGTTCCTTGATCTGGTCGCGCAGGTGCGCCGCTTTCTCAAACTCGAGCCTGGCCGAGGCTTTCTGCATCTCGTCTTCCATCTCGCGAATTACCTCTACCGCATTATAAACCATTTCATCCTCGGCCACGAGTGAGGTGTTCATGTCCTGACCAGCTTGGGTCGTCGCACCACGATCGTGAAGACTCTTTTGGACCGCACGCTTCACGCCTGTCGGAGTAATACCGTGCTTCTCATTGTGTGCCTGCTGAACCCCACGCCGATATTCGGTGACATCCAGAAGACATTGAATGGAGTCCGTCACGCTATCGCAAAAGAGAACACATTCACCATTGATGTGACGGGCGGCGCGACCGGCCGTTTGAATTAAACTGGTTTCATTTCGCAGGAAGCCTTCCTTGTCAGCATCGAGAATACAAACGAGTGAAACTTCGGGAAGATCGAGACCTTCACGAAGGAGGTTAATTCCTACCAAAATATCAAACTCGGCGGCACGAAGAGCCCGAAGAATTTCGACCCGCTCAATGGCATCCACATCAGAGTGGATGTAGCGAACCTTAAGATCCACTCCTTGCAGATATTCGGTGAGATCCTCGGCGGTCTTCTTGGTGAGGGTCGTGATCAGGACTCGCTCGTCTTTTTCCACCCGCTGCTGACAAAGCTCGATCGTTTCATCGATTTGAGCTTTCAGGGGGCGCATGGTGATAATGGGATCGAGTAATCCGGTGGGGCGAATGATCTGATCGACAATAAGTTGGCCGCCACTTCGCGAGACATCGAAGTCCTCGGGATCCTCGGCAGATCCACTCGCCTTGATGGTGAGTCGCTTAAAAAAAGTAGGATCAAAGTCATCTTCCTTACGCGATTTTATGGGAATGAAAGTGGGATTATCAGGTCGCGAATTCACGATCTCAAAAGGACCCGGAGTTGCACTAACGTAGACCCGTTGCTTGGTCATCTTCATGTATTCATCGAAACGCAGCGGCCGATTATCCATGGCACTGGGGAGACGGAAGCCGTGATCGACGAGCACACCTTTACGACTCTTATCACCCTCAAACATTCCTCGTACTTGCGGAAGAGTAGCATGGCTTTCATCCGCAAGAAGCAGGTAATCGTCCGGGAAGAAATCGAGAAGCGTGTAGGGCCGATCGCCTGGCTTGCGACCGGTGATGTGACGGGAATAGTTTTCGATCCCCTGGCAAAAGCCCATCTCCTGCATCATCTCCAGATCGTATTCCGTCCGCATGCGAATGCGCTGGGCTTCAATGAGTTTACCATTTTTCTCGAACCACGCGATGCGATCGTCCAGCTCCTGCCGGATCGCCACCATGGCCCCTTTCAGCTTCTCCTTTGAACTTACAAACTGCTTCGCCGGATAGAAGACGTATCGTGTCATCTCATCAATGACATGACCACTGCGGGTGTCGATAGAAGTGATCCGGTCGATCTCGTCGCCAAAGAATTCGATCCTGATCGCAGTCTCCTCCAAATAGGCCGGACGAACTTCCACGACGTCTCCACGCACTCGAAAATTTCCTCGCTGGAAGGCAATGTCGTTTCGCTCGAAGAGAAGATTTACCAACTCAGTGAGAAATTCATCCCGCCCCATTTCCTGGCCCTGGCGAATGCCAAACATCATGTCCTTGTAGTCCTCGGGATTTCCCAATCCGTAAATGCAGCTCACGCTCGCCACCACAATCACGTCATCACGCGTGATCAAAGAACCCATCGTGCTCAAACGCAGTCGCTCGATTTCCTCATTAATAGACGAGTCTTTCTCGATGTAAGTATCCGAGCGTGGGATATAGGCCTCAGGTTGGTAGTAATCGAAATAGGAGACGAAATACTCGACCGCGTTTTCCGGGAAGAAGGCTTTGAATTCCGAATAGAGTTGGGCCGCGAGAGTCTTGTTATGACTCATGATGAGTGTAGGTCTCTGGGTCTGCTCAATGATATTGGCCATCGTGAAGGTCTTACCCTGTCTCTTATACACATCTGACGCTGCCGACGATCTACTCTGTGTAG
>CAJXVQ010000568.1 GCA_913060685.1 uncultured Verrucomicrobiales bacterium | reverse complement strand
CTACACAGAGTAGATCGTCGGCAGCGTCAGATGTGTATAAGAGACAGGTCTTCAATGGCGCGGAAAATTGGCCCACAAAAGTAAAGATTAGAGATGCCGCACCCGGAATCGCGAGAAAGCTAAGGGCCAACCGCTAATCGCCATGGTGCGCAGGGATTTCAGCTACGCCGCGATCTCCAGTTCGATGCGCACCTTTCTCACAAACTGCACTATGCATCCTAAAGATTCGCTTTACCCGCCTTCCAGAAGCGCGACCCTCCGGGTCACTGACTTCCCCGATACCAAAAAGAAACGCAAACATTCGCCCCTTCCGACAAAAATCGTGCTCGAATACCCGCCGTCTCCCTTAGGTTAGAGCGTGAACAGTTCAGCGGACGAGGCGCCAGCGGAAAAAACCCTGAGGGCGGTGAGGATTGGGCTCAACAATTTTATGCAGAGATTCTCGCTAAAAAGAAAATCCGAATACAATCGCCATCTCCGAACACCGCGCGAAGCTAATCAAGATGAAATGAGGCGGAGCGCCGGCAGCAAAAAAAGTCCGCCGGAAAATTTCCGCCGGACTCCTAAAAATATATTTTTTATAAACTTAGCAAGCCTTAGACCCGCGGCGGCGAATGAACGCCCCGCCACTGAGCAAGAAAGCCAGTGTCAGTATCCCGCTAGGCTCGGGGATCGCGTTGTCAGGAGGATCAACAACAGGTGTACCTTCAACCGCGAAAGAGAACGAATGGAATTCAGGCGGGTTCGGGAGATCAATGAAGTCCACAGAAATTGAATTCATAGTGAAGGAGATGTCAGCGATGGATGCCGCATTACCGGACGTAAGCGTAACCCCCTGGATATCGAAAAGATCAGTCAAAGACCAAGTTGTTGGGGCGCCAATACCACCAGTGAGGCCTAAAAAATCATAGGTGATATCAAAGGCATCTTCTCTGAGATCCAAGGTGCTGCGACCGCCGGCAAAAGTAAACTCTATACCCGGATCGACGACAGTTGGAGAACTGCTAAGAGCGGGAGCTGAAGATGTGACCCCAAACTCCCCGGTGACCACGTCTCCGATGGAGATCGTAGCTCCTAGTGAGCTGCCACACAGAGCTAACGTTGAAAGTAGAGCTACAGAATAAGTGCGTAGATGACGGGATGGTGTGTTTTTCATTAATTTGATGTGTTAATTTACTTTATGGGCGAACGACTGCCTCTCGTCAATATTTAAATCTTCGGTTCCCTCAAAGTGTATTCGTGGAAAGCATTGTTTCTGAGCCCCTAAAACTTGATTCCAGCTTTATCGAAGCCCCATGCCAAAGAAACACCCGAACCCGAAATTAAACATTCAAAGCAGGCCAACGGCCCGAAGAGATTACCCTATTGATCGCGTAATGACGTCAAAAAAAACCTTGGCAAAGAGAACCAAAAATCTACCCTTTGGAGCCGTGAGAATAATTTCCAAATCCTCTGGATCCGTCAATAACCGGAGTGGACTGGGGATCTTTCTTACTGACGCACCTCCCATTGCCTCGTTGAAACACCTCTGCCTCCCTCCCCCTCTTTCCGCCCCTCCTCAGCGACTGTTTCACGAGGCTCCCGCAAAAAGCAAATCCCCGGTAAAGTTTCGCTTCCGCACTCATGGGTTTCGCTAAAAAACTCACTTTTAGCGTGCTGGTCGCCGCAGCTGTCATCACCACAACCTGGAATGAGGGCGGGTATGGCGATCATGTTGTCGCTTGGACCTCGATCTTCGCGGGCATCGCGCTCCTCGCCTTGCTTTACTCGCTTTTGGGCAGACATACGAGCACCAGGGGCAAGCAAAAGCCGTCCACTCCTCCGGACCTCAAGCCCTGGCTCCCAGCCGCGATTTTCGCTGTCATCGTCCTGGCCTCGCTCGCCAACGTCACCCACGAGCAAGCCACGCTCGCCGAACGAGTCACTCCCCATGGAGGCGAGGAAAAGATGCTCCTTGCCGAGGGATTGCGGGCGAAGGATACGTCCCCTGCATTCCTGCCGGGGACCATGTTCCGCGCCTTCACTGGACAGCAGATTCAGCTCCACCTTTCCATCTTGTTGATTGCTTTCACCTTGTGGATGCTGCTCACGCGGCGAAGCGCATTCTGGATCCTGACCCTCCTCGTGATCAATGGCCTGGTCCTTGCGCTTGCGGGTATTTACTACCATTTTAACGACAATAGCCTGTTGCTGGGCAGGTTCGACCCCGTCAACCCGAGCTACTTCTCGGCGTTTCGCTATCACAATCACTGGAGCGCATTCAGCCTCCTGACAGTTACCGCTGGTCTCGGGCTTGCCGCCTTTCCGGGCCTGAAAAAAGTCCCGCGGATTGCCGTGCGGACGCTTGTTGGGATCTCCTGGCTCGCCTTTCTTTTTGCCGCAACTCTTGCCCAGTCACGTTCCCTCGTGTTGCTCCTTTTCGGAGTGTTCGGACTCGCGGTGTTGCAACTGCTGCGGATGATCCTCTCCCGGCGCAAGACCGGTCGTCGAGGGAAACGCGCCATGATCCTGGGTGCTTGCTTTCTGATACTGACGGGAACCGGCGCTTTGGTCGTTGGTCAGAAGATCCTAAAGGGCAGAGCGGGGGACACCTCTTCGTTGCTGCAATCATGGAAGGAGGGCCAGACTCCAATGCGGCTCCTGCTTGCCCGTGACACCTTGAAGCTGGTGGCCGCAAAACCACTCTGGGGCTGGGGCCTGGGTTGCTACCGGATTGCCTTCACCGCAGCAGCAGGACCTGAGTTCAGGAGCGACGAACGCCAGCATGAAACGGCCTTCAATGGACGTCTCATCAAGACGCATTTCGCTCACAATGACTGGCTGCAATACTGGTCGGAAATCGGCACCCCGGCCATGTTCTGTCTCATCGCCACCCCGTGGATGTTGCTGCGGGAATCGAGACGCTCGGGCCGTCGCAATGCAACCAGTTATTGGTGTTTCGGGGGCTGCGCTCTCATCTTGGTTCTAGCACTCTGGGATTTTCCGCTCAGTAATCCCGCGATCCTGCTTCTCACAACGGTCGTCTTTATGATTGGAGTGAAGCTTCGAATCACCCTCGCCGATGAAGCTCCAACCAAAAAAAATAGCGTCGCCTCGTCCCGGACTGGCAAATTTCATTCGTCACAGACTGGATCGGCCACAGAGGAAAGACGGGAAACCAATTCCCGCACGGGCGCGGCCCGGGAGAGGTCGATCACGAACTCCGAACCAAAGCTTGCCAAGCAATGCGGAGAATCCCTCTACCCCTGTGGATTCAGGCTCGAATAAGCTCCATGAAGAAGTCTCATCCTTGGATCAAATCCCAACAGATCCATTTCTACCTACAAAGTAGTTGACTTCTCTCGATTAGCTCCTTACCTTCCCGGTGTAATGAAAAAATTCTATAGTCTTTTTGCGGCTGCCATCATTTTTGCGTGTGGCTTTCAAGCCATCGCGGCAACGACAGGCAATCCTTATCCTCTTAATTTTTTCGTGACAGGCGGTACAATTCTCACCCCGGTTCTCAATTCGAGTTCCTCGTTTTTCGGGACTTACGGATACTACAATCTCGACGGCTTTCCAATCAATGAGGACGGATCGATTCGCTCTTCATCCCCAGGAGCGCCAACAGACCCAGTCCTCATTAAGGCTCAAATCGATGCGCAGTATTCAGCAACTAACGCGAATATCGTTTATCCTTAAAAGTAAAATTTGATCGAAAAGGCCACCTCTCGGTGGTCTTTTTTTGTGCCACCAGATCATTCGTCCGGCTCCATTCTTCCAGGCACCGATCACACTCAATCTCGGAATCACTGGAAAAAGCTGTTTCAGGAAGATCCCACAAAGAGTTCATTCCTATTTCTGAATTGTGGCATAGACCCTGTTCATTCATCTCCACGACAGCACCGGATATCCGCTCTGGGACGACGAAAATGGTGGTTTGGGGCACTCGCAACGAGTTCACGCGACCCACAACGTCGATATAATCATGGGTTATCGATCTCAGCGCCGGTCCACACGAGATCAAATTTTATCTACTCTCGGATCCACAATTCGATTGTTTTAAGATTTCTGATCTCGACTTCCTGAAAAGTGGGAGCCAACCGCTGCATAAGCACGGCGGTCTCGGGCCACGACTTTCTCCAAACCTATCGCAAGGACGACAATGAAAATACCTGCCGACTTCCTCCATCAACGGATTTTTCCAGAGGGCGAGTCAGAGTAAGCTTCGCTATCTTCGAGGGTTACGCGATGGCATACAAAGCCGAGCTTCCTACCGTAAATCGCTGCTCGATGTCCAGCGACAATTATAAATCGTCTTGGCGACAATTAAAA
>CAJXVQ010000567.1 GCA_913060685.1 uncultured Verrucomicrobiales bacterium | reverse complement strand
ACGAGATCAGCCTCGGTCTCGTGGGCTCGGAGATGTGTATAAGAGACAGTCTTGCGTGCGCGCTCTATTTTGGAATCGAGAATGTAATGGTAAGTGTGAGTGATTGTCGGACGGTTGTTGACTATGGACGAGATTGGTTTGTCGACCGTAGCTTTCCAACTGCGCTTCTCACTACTGTAGACAGCTATCGCGACGATGTTCTTCGTCAAAGTGGCGTTTTGTTTCCCATTTTTATTTGGCCTCCGGCTGCTGAATTTTGTTCCGAAATCAGAGAGTGGATCGAAACCAACTATTGCTTGAAATGGGAAGGGTCTTTCGACTGGGAGGGGCGCTTTGAAAATGCGGTCGAGGAAGTCTACGCAACGGACGATATTGCGTCTTGGAAGGTGCAGTTGAAGTTGCATTGTATCAAGCCGTTTGGCACTAAGGTCCACGTAATGGCCATTGAATTACCAAATCCAGATTATCGCCTCAAGGCGGATACAGGATTACCCTTGTCACGAGAAGGCGAGAAAATTAAAAAATACATTAGGGACTCTTTCAATAACAGGGTTAAAAATTACTTTTATGATATAATTTGTCATACTGGTGATAATGTATTCCAGAATAGAGAATTATTCAAACTTATCGAGAAGTATTCGAAATTATGAAACCACCCAAAACTATCGCCGAAATCGGCTGTAATCACAAAGGCGACATGGCAATTGCCAAGGAGCTTATTCACGTCGCAGCCTATTTCTGCAAGGCCGACGTGGCCAAGTTTCAGAAGCGCTGCAATCGTGAGTTGCTGACCGAGGAGGAATACAACACTCCGCATCCGAATCCCATGCACAGCTATGGTGCGACCTATGGGGAGCACCGCGAGTTCCTGGAATTCTCCCTCGACCAGCACCGGACGCTCAAGGATTGGTGCGAGGAGAATGGCGTTGTCTACAGTACTTCGGTCTGGGATCTGACCTCCGCCCGCGAAATCGCCTCCTTAAATCCGGAGCTGATCAAGATTCCTTCGGCCTGCAATCTGAACTTTGAAATGCTCGAGTATCTTTGTGACAACTACAGCGGTGAACTGCACCTGTCCTTTGGCATGACCCTGCAAGACGAGGAGGAGGAGATCGTGCGTCTTTTTGAATCGAAAGGCGTCGCCAACCGTGTCGTGCTCTACAGTTGCACCTCCGGTTACCCGGTCGCTTTCGAGGATATTTGCCTCTACGAGATCACGCGCCTGCGCGAGCGCTTCGCGGAGCGCGTCAAAGAAATTGGCTTCTCCGGCCACCACCTCGGGATCGCCGCAGATGTCGCGGCGATGACGCTTGGGGCCACCTGGGTCGAGCGCCATTTCACCCTCGACCGCACCTGGAAGGGGACCGATCACTCGGCTTCGCTCGAGCCCGATGGCATGCGGAAGTTGGTCCGGGACCTCAGGAATGTCTCGCAAGCGCTGAGCTACAAGAAGGAGGAGTTACTGGATTGTGAAAAGGTCCAGCGTGCCAAGCTCAAACGGGAGCACGGGGTCTCCTGAACCTGCTGGCTTGAGCCTCGCTGAAGTATCCGCCAAATCGATTGCACATGCGAATTGTCTGCGTCATTCCCGCCCGTGGTGGCTCAAAAGGAATCCCCGGGAAGAATCTCAAAGTTCTCGCCGGACGTTCCCTGGTCGGGTGGTCCATCCATGCGGCACAGCGTTCCAGTTATCAATTGCGAACCATTGTTTCCACCGACTGTGATCTCATTGCCGGCGAGGCGAGGCGTTGCGGGGCCGAGGTCTGCATGCGTCCGGTGGAAATCGCGGGTGACCTCGCCAGTTCCGAAAGCGCCCTGCTGCACGTCCTGGAATCCCTGGCCGCAAAAGGCGAACCCCAGCCGGATTTACTTGTTTTTCTTCAGTGCACCTCTCCTCTCACGCAGGCCGAGGACATTGATGCCACCATCGCCGAGCTTCTGAGCCAAGATGCAGACACCGCTTTGGCGGTGGCGCCTTTCCACTATTTTCTCTGGAAGCCGGGCGAGAACGGATGGAATGGAGTGAACCATGAGAAATCGGTTCGCCTTTTGAGGCAGGAACGCGAGCCCGAGTTTATTGAAACCGGAGCGGTCTATGTCATGCGGGTGGCGGGTTTTCTGAAGGTGAAGCACCGCTTCTTCGGCAAAACCGTCGCGGCGGAGATCCCGGCAGAGCGGCGCTGGGAAATTGACGACCCCGAGGATCTCGAGATTGCGGAGCATCTTCTGAAGAAGCAGGCCACCCCGCAATTACCCTTTGTCCCCGAGGCCATCGTTTTTGACTTTGACGGCGTCATGACGGACAACAAAGTCTACGTCGCCCAGGATGGCACCGAGAGTGTTCGTTGTGATCGGGGAGACGGAATGGGAATCGAACGCCTTCGAAAATTGGGGATTCCCATGATGATCCTGTCGAAGGAAGAAAATCCCGTGGTCCTTGCCCGCGCGACCAAGCTGAAAATGGAGATCCGTCATGGCATTGATCATAAGTTGCCTGTCCTGCAGGAATGGGTCGCGAGCCGAGGGGTTTCACTGAATCGGTGCGCATACGTGGGCAACGATCTGAATGATCTGGAATGTCTGGAAGCGGTGGGTCTTTCAGTCGCGGTGGCCGATGCTGTTGAAAGCGTGAAAGCGATCGCTGGGATTGTTCTAGCCTCGAAAGGTGGCGAGGGAGCAGTCAGGGAGTTGAGTGACACTGTCCTGGTGGCAGCTGCGGCCGGAGCAGATGAAACCGGCATTTCGAAGTAAACTTCCTGCTATGTTTAAAACTCGTTTTGCTCCAATTATCAGGAGATGTGTCCAATCTGTCTACGGACGATTGTATGAGCGTTCCCTGGAATCAGATCTTCAAGAGTTGTCGAAGGCCTCTTCCGATCTCGTGGACGCACGAAAACAGATCGAGATTCTGGGGCAACAACTTCGTTGTGTGTCCGCAATCAGCACCATTGCAAAAACAAAGGAGAATCGACCGAAGAATAAATCAGCTCCCGAGGGCTGGCTTCATGACGAAATTTTCATCCTTGGATCGGGCGGGTCGATGTTGGATCTGACACCGCACGAGCTTGGGAGGCTCGGGGAGTCGACAACTTTGGCAATGAACAAATACCTGCTCTACTGGAACGAGATTGGGATATGGCCGAATTATACTTTCCTGGCTGATATTCATCATCCTGCGTCAGAGGTTTTGACGAGAAAGGTGGAAATGGTTGCGAAATCAGGTAAAGAAGTTCCACGATTCATTTTGACGTCGGACTATGAGGCTTGGCCGCTTAATGGACTGAATCCCCTCTTTTTCAAGCGACCTCATTTCAACGGAGACTTTCCCTGGGCAATTGAGAAGGGCCAGTCGATGTATTATCACCGGGGAAGTTTAACCTGCCTTCTGAATTTTATCACGGTTCATCGACTGGCGCCGAAAGTCACCTTGCTCGGAGTTGATTTGGACAAAGGCGACTCGTTTTTCCAGGAGACTTACGATAAGGATGTTTCCCTTCATGATAGCTGGGAGGCTCTTCGAAAAGAGACGGGGGTTCATCCCACTGCCCTTGTTGTAGACTCGCATCAACCTATTCAGGAACGCCTTCCCTGGGTATTCGAACGAATGGCGGAAATGGGTGTTACGGTATCAGTATATAACCCCGGATCGCTCCTGGCAAAACAGTCTCTTTGCCCTGTTAGATCAAGGCTCTAATTTAATTTGCTTTCGTCGAAAATTATACCCAACAATTTGAGCTTATGGGTGGCGGCGAAAATACATAAAAAATAATTGTGGTGGCGGCAGGTTTCGTCAACTTGGGCGGAGAGAGGTCGACGTTAATTGTTAGACATGAAAAACTGCCATAGCAATTATGAAACGAATCAATTATCACCATCCTGAGGTTTGAGCGGCCAGTTAAACCTAAGTCTCAGAAGCTAGAAATTCAATTTATAGTCTGAATGAAATTATCTGTAATTATTTGTACGCATAACCCTCGTGAGGAATATCTTCAGAGAACGCTCAAAGCTTTAAGGGAGCAAGATTTAACTAAAGATCAATGGGAGCTTCTTCTAATCGATAATGCTTCAGAAATGCCGTTATTCAACGATTGGGATCTCTCATGGCATCCAAATGGACACCATGTAAGGGAGGATGAGCTTGGTTTAACCCCGGCTCGTATTCGCGGAATCAAGCAATCCAAGGCAAAGTTGCTGGTATTCGTGGATGATGACAATGTCCTGAATCCAAACTATCTTAAGGAATCTCTCGTGATTGCAGACGCACACCCGTTCGTAGGAAGTTATGGTGCTGTCTCTTATACACATCTGACGCTGCCGACGATCTACTCTGTGGAGATCT
>CAJXVQ010000566.1 GCA_913060685.1 uncultured Verrucomicrobiales bacterium | reverse complement strand
AGATCAGCCTCGGTCTCGTGGGCTCGGAGATGTGTATAAGAGACAGCCTTTATAGAAAGCAATCGAGCGAGGTTGATTCAGGCCGTCCAGAAAAACACTCGTCTTGTCATAAACACCATCATCGTTGGTATCCTCGTGGATGGAGATCCTCCCGATTGGCTCTTCCTCGCCGGTGCCATTCGCATCAGGCATGTAAGCCCGCATTTCGACGACCCACATCCGGCCATCTCCATCAAAGCGAAGCGCCAGCGGATTTTGAACCTCGGGTTCGTTAACCACCGTGCTGATTTCGAAATCCTTATGCAGGATAAAGCTCTCGAGTGCTTCTTTCGGAGTAAGAGCCGGCGAGGGTGGGATTTCATCAAAGGGAACGACATAGGTGTAACCCTTTTTTTTTGCGGGCTTGGGCTTCTCTTTGAGAGCATCAAGCTTCAATCTTTGGATCCAAATATTGCGAAACTTCACCGGGTTGTGGTGTCCCTGCAACTTGATCGGCAGAGGCTCGGAGCCCTCCTTTGTTCCAGCGCCGGTCTTGTTGGTTAAGGCATAATCATCGTGAATGATCACCCCATTGTGTTTCACCGTGATCCTTGCATTTTCGGTCTTCTTATCCCCGGCAAATCTCGCCGCTCGAAAAACGATATCATAGGTCTGCCACTCACCCGCAGGCTTTGAGACCAACTTATCAGGCATCTTTTGGCGATACATGCTGCCCGCGTAGCTCGCTTTGTAGTCATCCTGAGGCACTCCGTGCGAATTCAGAATCTGGAGCTCGTAGCGTTTTTGGATATACACCCCGGAGTTCCCGTTTTTCTCGGCATCGACGTCCGGCACGCTGTTCACGTTGAACTCAAGATGCATCCGGAAGTCCGAGTAAGTTTCGGGCGTCACCACACTATCCCACTTTGGCGAAGCCGTCAGCACGCCGTCCTTGAACATCCATTGACTTGCCACTTTCTCCGATTCGGGAACAAACAAATGCCCCTTGTCATCCAGGAGCTGGACCGCGTCCTTCGGGCGCTTGTCATCAACAATCCCCTTGGTGGTTCCCTTCCCGACCTCCGCCGCCAAACTCAGAGATGGCAGGATCATCAACGCCGCGAGGATCATTCCGGTTCGATTCTTTTTTGAGATAAACATAGATGGAGTCATTCAATTGAAAAGTTTGAGCCAGCTAGGCCCAAGGCAGACCAAGATCATACCTGAACATTTTTTCTGCCAACAGGGTCATCATTCCCCCGCCTGAGCTGATTGCAAGCCACGATCCCAACACCACCACATCTCTAGTTTGGAACCGGTCCAAGTGACCCTTTGCATGTCTCAGGACATGGCCCGGACTAACTGGGCGATGTGAAACCTTGATCGTCGGCTTCGCCAGATGGATCCACCAAATCGCAGATCAGCTTCACCCAACGCATTGCCGCAGATTTCCTATTCATCAGCTCCATATGATCCACATTCCCAAGATTTAACAAGACCGGTGAAGACTCCAGATATTGCTTGATCAGAAGAGGAAGCAATAACTCCTGCCACGTCTCGCCGAATACAAGGTGAACACGCCCTTCCAAACGACCTGGCGGCCGATAGGCCCGTGCATACTGCTTGAAATCATCCACGTAGTAATTGAACAACTGGCCCCCAGTAAGCGGCTCCCCCATTGCCAGCATTCGCCCTATCTCTGAATGCTCCTTAACGATCCTCGCTTCAATTTTTGCTACTGTCAATCTGTGTCTCACGCGGAACACCACACTCTTCATAAGCGAAGATATGAGCGACTTGGGCCCCTTGCCAATTTCGAATTTCACCTTCTTCAACAGTGACCTATGCTTGGCAGAATCAAATCGGAACCACGTAGGTTCCAACAAAATCAATTCAAAATTTTTGACTGTCCGATCCCGTAGAGTGTGCGCGAGGGCATAGGCTAGTAATCCGCCATAGCTGTGCCCCACAATCACAATAGGTCCTTCCAACGTTAACGTCTCCAATTCATCGGCGTAAGCCTTGGCTGAATCTCGAACATCCAAGCCAAGAAAAGAGTTCCGGCCCAAACCATCGATGGTGAGTTGAAGAATCATAAGTGACTTCGGGAGCTCTTTCAAATGCTCCTTAAGTAGTTCCCCGATATAAACAAGACACCCGCCACCGTTTCCTTTTTGAAGAACAGTTAGAAAGTTACCTCCATTTGCAACAGCTTCCCTCGCATCCTGTCTTTCTGACCGTTTCAACATGTCCGACATCCCGGCAATTGTCGGAGATCGATACACCTCCCCTATCAAGAAATCGCTGTCGAGTGCCTCATTCACTACCCCAACAAGCCGTGCAACCAGCAGAGAATGCCCCCCAAGTTGAAAGAAATTATCATGGATCCCGACCCGATCGACCTCGAGGAGCTCGCGCCATACCTCTGTCAGCTTCTCTTCCACCATCGTCCGCGGGGCGACGCAACCGGAATCCAGTCCCGGTCGCAACCCATCCGATGCAGGTAGGGCTCGCCTATCCACCTTTCCGTTGGCGGTCAAAGGCAGGGTGTCCAACTGCACGAAAGCAGTTGGGATCATGTAGTCTGGCAACTTTTCAGCTAGAGCGCTCCGCATAGCCGAAGTGGTCGCTGGATTTTTATCGTTGGGGACAAAGTAGGCGACCAGACGCTTATCACCAGGCGTATCTTCGCGGGCCATCACCACATTTTCTTTGATCCCGGAATTTGCTCCCAATACGGCCTCGATTTCTCCGAGTTCGATCCTGAAGCCTCGAATCTTGACTTGATGATCGATCCTGCCAAGGAATTCTAAGTTGCCGTCCGACCTCCATCGGCAAAGATCACCGGTGCGATAGGCTCGTTCGGTTTTGCCCATAATTTCGATCTCCACGAATCGCTCCGCTGTCAATTCGGGGCGGTTAATGTAACCTACAACAAGTTGTACCCCGCCAACAAGTAGCTCCCCCGGCACCCCGATCGGCACTGGTTGAAGGTGGTGATCTACAACATAAGCCCGCGTGTTGGGCAGCGGACGCCCGATCGAGGGTGCCATGCTAGAAGTGTCGCCGGCATGAACGTCGGCGCAGGTGCTCACCACCGTGTTCTCGGTAGGACCGTAATGATTAACCAGACGGAAGGGCAACTTCTCCGTGGGCCGTTTATTGAGCTTGTCGCCCCCCGTGAGAAGCACGCGAAGCGCCCCTTCGTTAGGCCAGATTTCCCCTAATACGACTTCCGCGAGCGGAGTAGGCATAAAGGTGAGCGTGATATGCTGCTCGATGAGCCACTCAACCAACGTTCTGGGATTCAATCGCGTTGAGTCTCCCGGGATGTGCACACTCGCGCCAGCCGTTAGATAAGGCCAGAGTTCCCAAACGGAGGCGTCGAACGCCGGCCCAGCGATTTGGGTCGCCCGATCAGAAGGAATCACATCGTAAGTCTGCTGGTGCCAGAAAATGAGGTTACATAGGCTCTGATGCATAACGGAACACCCCTTGGGCTGCCCTGTCGAACCCGATGTGTAGATGACATAGGCAAGATGCTTCGAATCAATCGAGATGCCGGGGTTTTCGACAGGCAGCCCGTCAAGGGCCGAATCGTCATCCAGGAAAAGTCGAACGCCAGCATACTCCTTCAAGAGCTTCGAAAGTCCTTCAGTGGTGACGAGGAGAGGCTTCCCGCAATCCTCGAGCATGAATGCCAGGCGCGCCTTGGGATAATCCGGATCCAAGGGCACGTAGGCCGCTCCCGCCTTGAAGATGCCCAGTAACCCGACAATCATCTCAATGGAACGTTCCACGCAGATACCCACCAGCACGTCGGGCCCTGCGCCTTTATCGACAAGCCAATGGGCCAACCGGTTGGCTCGCACGTTCAGTTCCCGGTAGGTCAATTGTTCGTCCTCACAGACCACCGCGACCGCATCCGGAAATTTCTCCACCTGTTCCTCGAACAATTCATGAACGCACTTCTCAGGATAATCCACCGCCGTGTCGTTCCATTCCACCAGTAACTGGTGACGCTCCACCTCTGTCAGGATCGGGAGCTCGCTATGACACTTCCCGGGCTCCGCGACGATCCCTTCAAGCAAGGTCAGAAAGTGACCCACCATTCGTGCGATCCTCGATGCCTCGAAGAGGTCCGTGCTGTAGACAATCACTCCGGACAATTTTTCCGACTGCGGCCAGAGGTGCGCTTCCAGATCAAACCGCACTCTCTCACTGCCAAGATTCGTCTTCGACACTTCAAGTTTGTCCAGCAGGAGATCGTCGTCCGAAAAATTCAGGAGCTGAAAGAGCACCTGAGTCAACGGACTCCGACTCGGGTCACGCTCCGGTTGAAGCTCCTCAACCAGTTTCTCGAACGGTAGATCCTCGTGATCGTAGGCTCCCAGTGACATTTCACGGACCC
>CAJXVQ010000565.1 GCA_913060685.1 uncultured Verrucomicrobiales bacterium | reverse complement strand
TCTACACAGAGTAGATCGTCGGCAGCGTCAGATGTGTATAAGAGACAGGCAAGAAGAACTGCCGTAAGTGCGAATTTCAGCGTATTTTTCATGAGTTTATAGATTTTAGTTCTGAAGAACCCTTGTGATAGGGGGAATTTGGAGCGGGTAGAGAGAATCGAACTCTCATGATCAGCTTGGAAGGCTGGAGCTTTACCATTAAGCTATACCCGCATCTGTGTGAAAAGGATTAGCTGCCCAGTCGATGGACCGCAAGGTTTTTTTTAAGTTTGCCTAAACTACCTGTAGACCTCGGAGCGAAAGAGCCCATAAATACTCGGAACCAAGGAATGTGAGTAAGACATCTTAATTATTATGATTTCTTAAAAAAAACGCCTTACAGTCCGGTAGGATGATCAACAAAGCAGTGATCCAATCCAAAATGGTCCTTCAATAAATCAGCGAGGGCCCTCACTCCAAAGGTTTCGGTAGCATAGTGTCCGGCATAGAAAACACTCAGGTTTAACTCTTCCGCAAGCGGGTGACTCCAATGAGGCCCTTCCCCTGTCACAAACGTATTCAACCCCTCACCCGCCATTGCCTCGATCTCGCTTCCAGCACCACCGGTGATGATGCCGACCTCTCCCGCGGATTCGTCCTCATCACCCCTGAGAAGAACAGAACCTCCCACGGCCTCTTCAATTCTAGCTTTGAGCTCTCCCAGGGGCCCTTCAAACCGAGATCTCCTCCCAAGCTGGATCCCTTTCCAGTCGAAAAATGGCTCCCCGTCACCCAATCCCAACGCACGGGACAATCTCACATTGTTTCCAAGCTCAGGATGTACATCGAGCGGGATGTGGGAGCTATAGATGGCAAGCCCTGCATCCATCGCGGTCTTGAACTTTTCAAACACCGGGCCGGTCAACGGCCGGACGCCCTGCCAGAAGAGCCCATGATGAACCACCAATAGGTCCGCGCCTGCCGCCACCGCTTTTTGAATGACCGGCAAACTCGCATCCACCGCGCATGCTACTCGGGAAACCGCCCCTCCATTCTCAAGTTGAAGGCCGTTGTGTGCGCCCGGGTAATCCGGAATCACTTTTGTGTTTAGCTCCTTCTCTAGAAACTCCACCACTTTCTGCAGTTCAACCATGATTGAAATCAACCGCTCCCCGCCCTTCAAGCAACACAAAATCTCACCATATCTCCCGCTAGCGCACTCCGTACTTCCACCACTTCACCATCCCACATAAATTTCATCCACGACGCGTGCAGCGCCTGACGATCCAAAATCAACCGCTCTTGCAGTTCAGGCGTCCACCCATCCCGCAGGAAATCCAAATACGCCGCTTCATCTCCCCCATAGATTTTATCCCCCACCATCGGAAAGCCGGCAAACTCAAGGTGCACCCGGATTTGATGAGTCCTCCCGGTCCTCGGTCGGCAATCAACCACACAAAACCTTCCCTTCTCATTCTCAAATCTCCTCTTTACCACAAACCCCGTTTCACTTTCCTTCCCCTCCGCTTGCACAGCCTGCCTCACCCAAATCGCACTCTCGGTAAATTCCCCTTTCCGCCTCAGCCCACCCTTGACCGTCACCTCATCCCAATCCGGCCATCCCCTCACTATCGCCTCATAGCCTTTCTCAATCTCCCGTCGCCCCATCATCTTTCCCAAACGCCGCGCCACCTTCCCGGACTTTGCCACCAGGACACAACCACTCGTCTCCCGATCCAGCCGATTCACAAAAAAGAACTCCTCCCCCGGCATCGCCCTTTTCAAGACCCCTAACAACGTCACCTCATCCGACTTCCCCGTCGGATGCATGATCAACGGGGCCGGCTTCCCCACCACCAACCACTCTGCATTTTCTTCAAGCACCTCAAAATCCGTCCTCGCCGGTATCCGCAAACTCACCCTTGCATAAAATCCCTTTTCAAACGCCGCTCCCAGTTTAAAACCCGCCCATGTCCCACATGGAGCACACGCTGGCATCCGAAGCCACCCTCGAAGGCACCTCTCTCCACACCGGAGAAAAAGTCACCCTCACTCTCAAACCCGCTCCCGAAGGATACGGCTTCAAATTCCGCCGCGTCGACCTCCCCGACAAGCCCTTCATCGACGCCTGCGTCTCGAAAGTCCAGACCGTCGAGCGCGCCACCACTCTCGCTGAAGGCTCCGTCCGCGTCCACACCGTCGAACACGTCCTCTCTGCCCTCGTCGGCCTCGGCGTCGACAATGCCCTCGTTGAAATGGACGCCAACGAACCTCCCATTGGCGATGGCTCCTCACGCCCCTACGTCGAACTTATTAAAAAAGCCGGCCTCCAGGAGCAAACCGTTCCGCGCAAAGTCTGGGAAATCCGCGAGCCCATCCACCTCGAAACCGGCGACGGTTCCCTCATCACCATCGTCCCCGACAAACAATTCCGCGTCTCCGTCACCAACGTCGGCAAGGACGGCCGCTTCGTGCAGTATTTCTCCACCGTCGTCACCCCGGAGCTCTACGAGAAGGAAGTCGCACCCGCCCGAACCTTCACCTTCTACGAGGACATCAAGCCTCTCCTCGACAAAGGCCTCATCAAAGGAGGCTCACTCGAAAATGCCGTCGTCGTCCGCGGCGACGAAATCATGTCAAAGGAGCCCATGCGCTTTGACAATGAATTCGCCCGCCACAAAGCCCTCGACCTCATCGGCGACCTCATGCTCTCCGGCCGCAAATTCAACGGCCACGTCATCGCCGTAAAACCCGGTCATGGCCCCAATACCGAAGCCGCCAAGGCCCTGCGCAAAAACTACGCCGCGATGCGCGCCATGGTCCCGCCCATCGAACTACCCCAGGCCGAAGCCGTCCTCGATATCAAGGACATCCTTAAAATTCTCCCCCACCGCTACCCCTTCCTCCTCATCGACCGCGTCATCGGGTTCTCCTCCGAGATGAAGTGCACCGCCATCAAGAACCTCACCATGAATGAGGAGTTCTTCCAGGGCCACTTCCCCGGGCACCCCGTCATGCCCGGCGTCCTCCAGCTCGAGGCCATGGCCCAAACTGCCTCCATCCTCATCATGCGCCTCCCTGACAACCAAGGCAAAATTGGCTACTTCCTCAGCGCCGATAAAGTCAAATTCCGCAAACCCGTCGTCCCGGGCGACACCCTCTTTATCGACGCCGAGATCCTCTCCTTCCGCCGTACCATCGGCACCGCCGTCGCCACCTGCTCCGTCAACGGCCAAGTCGTCTCCAGTGCCGAACTCAAATTCGCCGTCGTCGACGGCTGATCCTGTCCAGTCGCGTTGGCATGCCCTTCACTTCCATGCCAGGATCACCTAAAATCCGGCCCTCATAAAAAAGGGCGGGTTGATCACCTCTTCAAAAGGAAGCCGCATTGGTAGAAGCTGTTTTGGAAACCCAACCGATTTTTAGATAAAATCGCTCATAGTGCGGCGCTATAATCAGTGAAAACCTTATCCAAAAAATGAAAAAACTCCTCCCCCTCCTCTTCGCAACCGCTCTTCCCCTGAGTGCGTTCGATCTCCCAAAAGGCTTCTTCAAAGTCGCCGATCTCGATGAAGCCCAGGCCGAAGCCTGTGAAAAGCCCGAGCTCGTTGCCTTTCTCATCACCGACCCCAAGATTCAGCCTTCCTGACCGACTTGCTCGGGAACCGTCAGTATGACGGTTGCAAAAGAACTGAAGCGGATGGGCGCCCCTGTCATTGTGGATATCTCCAATGAAACCGGCCAACTCCCTCCGGAAGTGTCCAAAGCATTTCGCGAAGCCGGTGGAGCAATGCCCATCGTGGTCCTCGCAGATCCCGCTTTCTCAAAGATCTACGGCACCTACTCCCACGCCCAGCTCAAGGGGCAGGACTACCGCTCCATCTTTCGCGATGCCAAGCGCGCCGTCACCGCTGACGTCAAGGCCAAGACCTTCAACACCGAACTTGGTGCCCCGGAAAAGAAGGAAGAACCTGCAAAGGAAGTCGCCAAAAAGGACGACAAGCCAACCAGTGACAAGCCCGCACCAGCCGAAGCGAAAAAGGACATCATCAGAATCGACAACCCTGAGATGAAAAATTGGATCAGCTCCCGGGGCTCCAAGATCGAGGCCAAGCTCGTCGGCGTCGAGGACAAGAAGACCTTCGTCCTCGTCACCAGCGGCGGCAAGACCATCCGCGTCACCGGCGACAAGCTCTCCCTCACGTCTCTCACCGAAGCCAAAAAGCTTGCGGGACTCGAATAGAGATTTTCCTCACCTCAATTTCACCAAAGCCTGTCCACCACCCGGTCGACAGGCTTTTTTGCGCCCCTCTTGCCCTTTTCCCCGCATCATTTGCCCGAGGATTTACACTCGCATCACAACTGGTAGTCCCTGTCTCTTATACACATCTGACGCTGCCGACGATCTACTCTGTGTAGA
>CAJXVQ010000564.1 GCA_913060685.1 uncultured Verrucomicrobiales bacterium | reverse complement strand
TCGGTCTCGTGGGCTCGGAGATGTGTATAAGAGACAGTCCGAAGCAGGCGGGCGAACCCGTTAGCGCTTGAGCTCGCCTGACTTTCTCCCCCCTCCACTCCGGTCCAAAGGCGGCTTTAAAGCCCTCCCGCCAAAAGTAAAACTCTAGCAGTCAGTGATTTCACACCAGCGCCTCACCAGCTATTTCACCGAGAATAAAATCAAGCTCAACGCGATCAGTTGGAGCGGCAGATTCCACTGCGGTGCTCCCTTCGGCGGGCATCCGGCCACCGTCAGGGTCGCAAGGAAATAGCAATTTTTCCGACTGATTGAAGAGCATTGAAGTCGGCACTTATTGGCTTAAAACGAATTTACTATTTCTTGTTATTGCCAGCAGCCGGATTGGGTGTGTCGGGATCCACGTGGCCGACGATCTCGGCGGGTGGTTCCTTTCCTCCCATCGCGGCGATCATGGCTTTGGCCGAGTAGGAACCAATCTTGCAGTATGATGTCGCGTTGTTGTACCAATGCGAAATCTGCTTGTTCACCCGGTTGCCGCGGAAGCGAATGGTGTCCACCGCATAGCAGTTGTCGATTTGTGCCGCCGCCTTGATCTGGGGGTTCGCGACTGCGCCACCCTTCCCACCCATGCCACTGGTGGCGATGATGAAGGGGAGGTTCTTGATCCCGAGATCTTTGCGGATGTCGCTGACGAAATGGATCATGTTTTTCTCGTACTCCGCGGTGAAGTCTTTGTTGCAGCCATCGTTCCATCCCTGGTGCCAGAAAATGCCCTCGAGCTTATAGCCCTGCCCCTTGTATTTGGGGTAATACTTTTTCAGGTTGGCGAGCACGTCTTTGGTGATTTCGAGGGTTTCGCGGTAGCGGCTGCCTGTGTGTTCGGCATCCGGATCCTGGGGATTTGGCCCGGCACCCGGTGAGCGGAATGGTCCGCCTAAAGCCTGGCCGCCCCAGGCACATTTGATCAGGAGAACCTGCTCATCGAAGTGTTTGCCCATCTCGTGCCCGAAGGCCAATTCAGGACCGACCTTGGGGCCAAAGCGCTTCGATGTTGCTCCGAGGTTGATCTTCAGGTTGCAAACGCGATCGCCATCTTTTTCGTAGTACCAGACGTCCTTTCGCTCGACCCATTTGCCGTCGGCGTCCTTCAGATATTTGAAGTCGTTTTTCGCGGCGTGATCGAGATCCTCGTCCTTACTGGCACTGATGATGCCGTAGCCTTGCATGTTCGATTGTCCGGCCAAGAGAAAGACTTTCAGTGATTTGGTTTGATCGCCGGTGGCATCAGCAGCCAGAACATTGGTAGCGAGCGCTAGCCCGATGAAGCATGAGTAGAGGAATTTCATTCACTGGATTCTAGTGAATTCTGGTGTGTTGGATCGAGAAGAAGTAGTTCCTTGGATTCGACAAAATGTTCCGCATACCCGCAATGTGCTGTTCGAGCGCTTCTCAATGCAATCTCATGAGTAAATCCAAACGTATCGCAGTCGTTATTAATCTCGACTGGACTATGAAACACCACCAGGAGGTTCCCGCTGGCTTCAGAGTGGGCTGCGGGAGGTTGGACAGAAGCACGGAATCAAACTGACGAGCCTGCTGGTCTCTCCCGCGTTCAGTAACAGCATCCGGTCATGGGAAATCTTCCAGAAGAAAATTCGCAAGTGGGTGGCGTCACTGCAGCGTCCGATCGGGGTGGTCGCAATCAATGACAAGGTCGCGCGTTACGTGATCAACGCAGCCATGGAATTGGGACTCGCCGCTCCAGAAGAATTCGCGGTGGTGGGCATGGAGAACAAAGAGCTGGTCTGCCTTCAGCCGGCTCCATCGATCTCCAGCATTGATCTGGGATGGCGGACGGTCGGAGCGCAGGCCGGGGAGCTGTTGGATAGATTGATGGAAGGGCGAAAGCCGACATCGGAGCCCATCTTTCTCCCTCCCGGAAAACTCATCCCACGCATGTCGACAGACGCGTTTCAAGTCGATGACAAGTATGTGGCGCTCGCCCTAAAATTCATCGCGGGCGAGAGTCACCGGCCAATCAAGGTTCGGGACGTCGTTGATCACGTGCCGATCTCCTGGCGCTCGCTCAAGCGAAAATTTCAAGATTGTCGCCAGTCGCCGATCAATGCTGAGATCACACGATTCCGGATGGAGCGCGCGAAGCGATTGCTGGTGGAGACCGGGATGCTGATCAAGCAGGTGGCTGAAGCCTGCGGGTTTACGAATATCCGACGATTTTGCGAAGTCTTTAGGCGCACTCAAGACGAAACTCCGGAGCGCTATCGCAAAGAGCGGGTCGCCACGCTTTAGCATCAATTCGAAAATACGGCATAAGTTGACGGAAATACGGAACGAGTTAATGTTGAGATTTGAGGAGGCAGCGCCCTTTATATCTGTGAGCATTCGCTCCCAATGTCCTACCCGGAGCAAGTGACCAATAAATCCCACATCATGAAATTCACCTTTCCAACTTTGGCGATCGCGATTCTTGTCGCTGCTGTGGGATCTTTGATCGCAAAGCCCGGGGACGGGGAATTTGAGCGGACGGTCGAGCCTTTCATTGCGAACTACTGTGCCGACTGCCATGACGATGCCAAACCGAAAGGTGACATTGATCTCACCGCGCTCCCTCCCGGCATGGCGGATGCGGACAGCGCTTTCCACTGGCAGAAGATGCTGGATCAAGTGCAGGCCGGCGTGATGCCTCCAGTCGACAAAGATCAACCCACTCGGGACGAACGACGGGCCGTCATCGATTGGATCCAAGGTAAGCTGCTCGCTTCCCCTCACGGTGGCCCCTACCGGGCCAAGCTGCTCCTTCCGCAATATGGCAACTACGTCGATCATGAACAGTTGTTCAGCGGCGAGAATGTGACGCCGCCGTTTTCCCCCTCACGTATCTGGCGTAAGAGTCCCTATATTTTCGCAGCGCAGGGCAGGGTCAGCAAGTCGGTCAGGAGCGTGCAGAACCCATATTCGTATTCCACTTCGAAACACGGAGTGCGTGATTTCGCTTACACCAGCGAGGTGGGAGCCAGCACGGTCGAGACCCTTCTCCTTAATGCCAACGCCGAACTCGAGTGGCAATTTACCAATGCACGCAAGGAGATCGAAGCCGCGAAGGAGAAAGGCAAGGAGGTTCATCGCACCATCAAACCGTTTGTCCCTTTCCTGGCCAATGCAAAGGAGATCACGCGTGAGGAACTCGAAGTGCCAATTCGTAATGTCTTCCAGCGCTTCGTCGCACGGGATCCGAGCGACGCCGAGTTAAAAAAATATGTCGAATTCCTTACCGCCAACATCGCAGAGACCGGCGATCCCGAGGGGAGCTTAAAGACTACATTGAAGGCGATCTACATGAGTCCGGAAACGATCTACCGGATGGAATGGGGGCTTGGGTCCGAAGACGAACACGGTCGTCGCATCTTGGGATCGCGGGAGTTGGCATACGCGCTCGGCTACGCTCTCTTCGACGAGGCGCCCCACGGTGGTGGTAGATCCGGCGTGGGTCTGATTGGGAATGCGGAGCAGGCTGGTAAGTTGAGCACCAAGGAGGACGTCCGGGCGGTGCTGCAGGAGATTCTTCAAGTTGAAAGCTACAAGCCGATCGGCGGACAGGCCAAGGACACGGCCCCGCGCTTGATGCGTTTTTTCCGCGAATTCTTTGGCTATGGCGAGGCGGGAGACGTCTTCAAAGATAGCCAACGGGTGCGCGAGCACGGCCTCTGGCACGATCCCGGGAGGCTGGTGAAGGATGCCGACAATCTTATCAAAGTGATTCTCCGGGAAGACAAGAAGGTCTTCGAGCGACTTCTCACTACTAATGAGACATTGGTTTTCCACAGCGGGGTTAATCAGGCCATCGTCGAAGCTTACGATCGTCATATCTCCGACCTCAAGACTTGGGACGAAGCCCGCGTCGTCAAGGACATCGAACGCCGCAAGGCCGGCGTCCTCAAGAAGCCAAAGTATAAGGCAAACCCGAAGCTGGTCGGTCCCGAACACGCACGCATCGAACAGCGGGGCAGGAACACGCTGGTCGAGAAAAAGAAGGAGCTTGAGCGCCTGCTGAAATCCGGTCCGGTCCTCGGTTCGGTGAAGAGCCGCGATGCCATGTATACACGCGCCTACAACATCGATTTTCGCAAATGGAAGTGGCCGAAGGAACAACCGTTCCAGCTACCGGCGGAGCAGCGGGCGGGAATCATGAGTCATCCCGCCTGGCTCGCAGCGCATTCATTGAATGACGAGACCGATCCGATTCATCGCGGGATTTGGGTCTATGAAAAACTCCTCGCGGGCGTGATTGCGGACGTGCCACCCGACGTCGATGCGCAAGTTCCCAAGGATCATCACAAGACCTGTCTCTTATACACATCTCCGAGCCCACGAGACCGAGGCTGATCTC
>CAJXVQ010000563.1 GCA_913060685.1 uncultured Verrucomicrobiales bacterium | reverse complement strand
ACGAGATCAGCCTCGGTCTCGTGGGCTCGGAGATGTGTATAAGAGACAGTTCCCAGAGGGCGTGGGAATCGGGTTCCTGGGCGATGAGGTAGCGGGTTTCTTCGCGGAGGTTGGTGATCGCTCCGGCTTCGGAAAGGGAGAGGGGGCCGCGCGGGTTTTGTTTTTCGAAGGTGGCCATGGCTTCGGCAAGGAGGGGGCCAAAGGTGCGGGGATCTTTTAAGAAAATGGTTTGGAGGGAGAGGCAGCCCTGTTGGTTGAAGAGGCCGATGTCGCGGGCGGCGAGGTGAGCGGCTTCGGGCGTGGGCTCGTCGATGATGGCAATGCCGAGCCGGTGGCCGTGGCCTACGAAGGGAGTTTCGAGCGGGCAGAGTTGCTGGAAGGAGCGGATCGTTTCATCGGAGCCGAAGACGACGAGGGCATCTGCTTCCGCGATCCAGTGTCCGGGGAGATCGCGGGAGATTTCGACGAAGGGAGCGAGTGGTGGGGGGATTTGGAAATCAAGGAGGGCTTGGGAGGGGAGTTTGAGACGATTATGGGCTCCGAGGAGGATGCCGTTGAGGAGAGATTGGTAGGCGGAGTGGGGGGTGTTTCCACTGATGATGTGAACGATGGTGTCGGGAAGCCGGACGCTGGGTCCGGTGGCTTCGCGTTGGAAAACTTCCTCCAGCGAATCGCGGGTGAGTTTGCCAGTGAAGGGTTCGAGTTGGCCCGCCGAGGCGAGGAGGAGGTCGAGGCGTGCGTCGAGGGTCATGACGAGAGGGCGTGGTCGATGGTGCGCGAGCAACCGCGGGGGAGTGCGCCGGGGTCGCGACCGATGAGGGTGAAGGAATCGTCCTCGTGCCTGACGGCGAAGTCCTGGGTGCGGATGCCGGCGACGCTGTGGAGGTTGGCGAGATCGTGAATGACGAGGTAGCCGGTTTCGCCGGGTGGGACTTCGCGATCGGTTTCGGGGTCGAGGATGAGATGGCGGCACCAGGCGGGGAAGCGATGACGGCCGGTGGCGCCGGTGGCGTAGGCCTGGCTGGAGAGCTCGGTCATACCGTATTCGTTGTGGAGGTGGTCGGGTGGGAGATGGAAGAAGGAGGAAAGGTCATGGTAGAAATCGGGCTTGGCGAGGGAGTGCGAGGTGCCTTTGTAGCCGCCGGTTTCGAGGAGGTGCGAACCCGCCGGGAGGGGGATGGGGCCGAGGGTTTCGATGAGGTGGAGGAAGGCGAGGGCGGTGCCCATGAGGAAGAGGGGTCGCGTAAAGGGCTGCGCCCCACGCGATTCATTTTGGAAGAGGGGAGCGAGGTGGAATTTGGAATCTCGGAGGAGGAAGCGTGAGGAGTCGCCATCATTCAAGCGGGCGAACATGTGGCTGAGTGAGGATTGCGGAGCTTCCTGGTTCGAGGGTGCCAGGAAGAAGGTTGGGAGTTGGGGCAAGGGCCATCCGCAGGTGATGGCGTGCTCGTAGAGGGCGGTGTCCGGGAAGTGGTGCGAGCCGCGTGTTTCGGTGGTGGTGCCGGAGGTCAGGAAGGTTTTTGTAATGTTCTCTCCGCAAGTCAAGGGATGGCGGGTGAGCTTGAAAGCGCGGGTGGGCACGGCGGGGATGTCCTGCCATTGGGTGACTGAAGAGGGCGTTTTGCCGAGGTGTTGAGCGTATCTTTGGAATGGTCGGTTTCGCTCGAACTGGTAGGCAAAGACCTGGAGAGCCAATTCATTGAAGTTGGTTGAAACCGGCCTTGAAATGAAGCGATGGATGGGTTCAATCAGACTTGAATTTGGCTCGAAGCGTTTGTGGGCAAGCATTTCTCAACGGGTGGTGGCTTGACAAGAGGCAAAAAGATCGCGATGAATCTCTTTGTTGTCAATTGGCGACGCAACAACGCAATATCCCCAAACTCAACTGATTTCAAAGTCATGTTTTCTTTCAAACACCTCATCGGGCTGGTTTTGACCAGCCTCCTCTTCGTAAGTTGTAGCCCCTCTCCTCCTTATCAAGGTGTGCCAAATCCCAATTCTCCCCAAGCTCAGCAGGTGGCGAAAACTGCAGAGGAACTGAAGAAGGAAGAAGATCTGCGCAAAGCGCGGGTCAAAGCCAACAAAGAAGCCAAGGCTCGCCGTGAGGCGGTTCGCAAGACTGAGGAAGTTACCGAAGGTGGCGGTTCGACGACGACCGGCGGCGGCGGGGAAGAGATCAAGACGGCCCCGAGAGAGCCGGTCAAACGCCCCAGCAAGTATCGCACTGCGATGTCCATTCCAGGCAAGCCCGGTTTTGTTTTCAATCCATGGACCAACAAAGCGGTTGATGTGCGTGGCATCCCGAGCGGACAGCTCATTCGCGACCCGAACGATGGCGACCCCGAGCACAAGTTCCGCGTCCCTTAAGGTGAATTTTTGAACTCTCCTGGCGCCGGATTTCCGAGAGGAAATCCGGTTCTTTTTTTCTGATATGAGGTCCATTCATCGCATCGCTATTCTCGGGCCCGGCCTCCTCGGAGGTTCGGTGGCTCTTGCGGGTCGTGTCGCGGGATTCGAGGTCACCCTCTGGGGTCGCAATGCGGATCGTGTCGAAGCCACCCGGGCGCTGGGTCTGGAGGCGACGACTGACCTGACTGCGGCGGTTGCTGATGCGGATTTAATTATCCTGGCAGTGCCGGTCGGGGTGATGGGTCAGTTGGCGGATCAGTTGAAAAAGGACATCAAACCAGATACGGTGGTGACGGATGTCGGGAGTGTGAAGGTCCTGCCTCATGAGATGGCCGGCGAGCATGGAATTCCTTTTATCGGGAGTCATCCCATGGCGGGTTCCGAACAGACGGGGATCGAGGCGGCGAGGGCGGATCTTTTCCAAGGTGCGGCCTGTGCTCTTACCAATGATCAGGGTCGCTCCGAGTCCGAGGTGGCGGCTTTGATGGAGTTTTGGCAGGCCTTGGGTTGTGAGGTGTCCTTGATGGGTGCCGTTGATCATGATCGCGCGGTGGCCCGGATCAGTCATCTTCCCCATGCCATGGCGGTGGCGACTGCGTCGGCGGGATTACGCTTTCCGGGCGATGGTTTCTTAGCGGCGGGAGGGTTCCGTGATACCACAAGAGTGGCCTCCGGCGACCCTGCGATGTGGGCCGAAATTATGGTGGAAAACCAGGCGGCATTGACGACAGCTTTGGAGGATGCTCAAAACGAGATTCGAGAGATGCTTGATCACCTCGCGAAATCGGACAAGAAGGGGCTCCAGAATTATCTCGAGGAAGTAAAAGTCCGCAAAGAGAACCCAGACGAATCTTTATGAGTGAGACCATCCAAGTCAGTCCGCTGAAATCGATCACCGGCGAGCTCGCTGTTCCCGGTGATAAAAGTATTTCCCATCGTGCCGCCATTTTGGCCGGCCTTTCCAATGGTTCCTGTTTCGTCGAGAACTTCCTTTCGAGTGAGGACTGCGTGAACACGCTTCGCGCGATGGCCCAATTGGGGGTGAGCTACGAAGTCAAAAAAGGGACTGATGAGTTACCGGTCGATCTCGTCATCCACGGATGCGGCGGCGAGCTGCAAGCCCCGGCCGGCGAGCTTGATTGCGGGAATTCCGGGACCGGAATGAGGCTTTTGTCAGGGGTGCTGGCTGCGCAGAAATTCGACAGCGTGCTCATTGGTGATGACTCTCTTTCCAGCCGCCCGATGGGTCGCATCATCACGCCGTTGGCGGAGATGGGAGCGCAATTTGAGACCAAGGGCGCCAAGCCCGGATGTGCTCCGCTTCACATCACCGGAGGCGAGCTTACGCCCATCACTTACGAGATGCCGATGGCGAGCGCCCAGGTCAAAAGCGCGATTCTTCTGGCGGGATTATTTGCTCCGGGGACGACGACCGTGATTCAGCCGGCAATCAATCGTGATCATACCGAGCGGCTTCTGAATTCCTTTGGTGTCTCGGTTGAGACCGAGGGTAATACCATTTCGATTGCAGGCGGCCAAAAAGTGCAGGCTCACGATTTGGTGGTGCCCGGTGATATCTCGAGCGCGGCCTTCTGGATTGTGGCTGCGGCTGCGGCTCCGGGTTCGCAATTGACAATCAGCAATGTGGGACTGAACCCGACCCGGACGGCCTTGCTGGATGTTCTCATCCGCATGGGGGCTGATATTAAGGTTCACCTTGAAAATGAGGACGGTGGCGAGCCACGCGGGCGGATCGAGATCACGGGCGGGCGACTTCAAGGCACGGAGGTCTTGCGCGATGAAGTTCCGAATTTGATCGATGAAGTTCCGATTCTGGCGGTGGCGGGTGCTTTGGCCGGAGGTCGGATGACCATCCGTAATGCCGCTGAGCTGAGGGTGAAGGAGACGGATCGGATTGAAACCACCGCCAAAAATCTCCGTCTGATGGGGGGAGAGGTGGAGGAGTTTGAAGACGGTATGATCACTGTCTCTTATACACATCTGACGCTGCCGACGATCTACTCTGTGTAGA
>CAJXVQ010000562.1 GCA_913060685.1 uncultured Verrucomicrobiales bacterium | reverse complement strand
ATCAGCCTCGGTCTCGTGGGCTCGGAGATGTGTATAAGAGACAGCTACTACACCGAGGCTCTCACTGCCAAGGCCACCCGGTGGATGATCGAACAACAAGAAGACAAGCCATTCTTCCTCTACATGGCCTACGCCGCCCCTCACTGGCCACTACACGCCCGTCAGGAAGTCATCGCTAAATACAGAAAACGATACCTCGCAGGCTATGACAAATTAAGAGCCGAACGCCTCAAAAACATGAAAGCTGAAGGTCTCATCCCCGATACCTCGGACCTTTCCTCACGCCACGCAGATGTCCCGGCCTGGGAAAACGTAAAACACAAAGAATGGCAGGCCAGCCGCATGGCCGCCTACGCGGCAATGATTGACCAAGTCGACACCGGCGTTGGACAACTCGTCGAACAACTTAAAAAGAATGGCCAGCTTGAGAACACACTCATCCTCGTCCTGTCTGACAATGGTGGCTCTGCCCTTGAACATCCCAATGGATTGATCGGCAGCACCGGAGCCCCCTGGACAACCATGCGATACGTCCCCGTGTTTGCCCGCAACAAACGCGCTGTCATTTCCGGCGACGTTATCGGTCTCGAACCAGGCCCCGAGGACACCTACGGCGGCTATGGCGCAGGCTGGGCCAATCTCAGCAACGCCCCCTTCCGGATGTTCAAGAAATTCTCCCATGAAGGCGGAGTCGCCACTCCCCTCGTCGTTTCATGGCCCGACAAAGTAAAAAACAAGGGCTCTGTCCTCCACCAACCCGGACACGTCATCGATTTCCTCCCCACCTTCCTCGATGCCGCAGGAGCGAAACCACTCACCACCATCAACGGTCAAAAAACGATGTCACTGGATGGAGCCAGCCTCGTCCCAATCCTCACCGGAGAAAAATCGAGATCCTCACGCCCCATCGGCTTTGAACACGCTGGAAACAGAGGCATTCGCCATGGGAAATGGAAGTTCGTTGCACAAAGCGGCAGCAATTGGGAACTCTACGACCTCAGCAGCGATCGTATCGAAATGAATAATCTCGCTAAACAACGACCCGAAAAGCTCAAAGAAATGCTCACCCTCTACAATCGATGGGCCGAAAAAAACTGGGTCGTAGAATGGCCCAAGGTCTCCGCAGTCCTTAGCGGAAAACAAGCCGGCACCGTCGTCCTCCCCGGCAAAGACAACCCTCTTCGCCGCACTCAGGAAGAAGTCGATCAGTCCGTTATTCTCATCAACAAAGAGCGGGAAATACGCAAACTCCCCATCATGAAGGATCTCAGCAAATAGCCGCCTCCCTGCATTCCATGTTCCGCCAACTCATCACTCTATTATTCTTAACCGCCACTCTTTCCGCATCTGATAGACCCAATATTATCGTTATCGTTGCCGACGATCTTGGCTACGGTGACCTCGGCTTTACTGGCCACCCACACATCAGAACTCCTCACCTCGACCAACTCTCCAAAAACGGAGCCACCTTCACTCACTTCTACTCACCAGCCCAGGTTTGCTCCCCCTCCCGGGCCGCCACGATCACAGGAAGAATGCCACACCGTCACGGCATCTACAGCTTCATTGGTGGCAGCTCTGGCAGCCTCACCCACCTCCCAAAAACAGAGAGCACCATCCCCCAACTCCTTAGAAAAAGCGGCTACCAAACGGCCATCTTCGGGAAGTGGCATAACTCCCTTATCGACGTTCAAATGCAGCGAGATAAGACGGGTAACGGTGACATTCCAAGCATGGACCACTACGGCTTCGACTACTGGTTTTGCTCAGACGACAACGCCAAGATTCGCAACAAACCGGGCTGGATTCGCAATGGAAAAGTTGAAGCTCCGAAGACAGGTCTTGCCGCCAACATCGTCGGTTCCGAAGCTGTTCACTGGCTCAACAAGGAACGTGACCCCAACAAACCCTTCATCCAATTCGTCCACTTCTACGAACCCCACTGGTATGTTGATGCTCCCGAAAATATCACCAAACACTATCTCGGCAAGGCGACCAGCAGAAGAAACGAAGCCATCTACTTCGCAGCCGTCACCAATGTGGACAAAGAAATCGGCAGTATCCACCACACACTCAAAAAACTCGGTATCGAAAAAAACACCGTCATCTTCTTCACCTCCGACCACGGCCCGTCATCACTTGGAGGAGGAAAAAAAGACCGGAATTACGGCACCGCATCCCCCTACCGTGGTCACAAATACGGCCTCTGGGACGGCTCCATCCACGCCCCCGCCATCGTTCACTGGCCCTCTAAAATAGGTGCCAATACGACCATCGCCACCCCAACCGGATCCATCGACTGGCTCCCCACTATCTGTGAGATCACCAACACGCCTGTCCCAAAAACTCTCGAACTCGATGGACAAAGCCATCTCCCCCTCCTCCTCGGTGAACCCTTCCATCGTATCAAGCCCCTCCAATGGCATCACTACAACACCAACTTCATGACCACTCCGAACCCCAACGCCGTCATGCGTATCGACGATCATGTCATCTGTGGCTTCTACGCACCCGAGACCCAACTCAAACGCTCAAGTTGGAACGAAGCCCATCTCTCCAAAGTCCAAAACGGCAAGCTCCTCCGATTCCAGCTCTACAACATCGTCACAGACCCCGCACAGAAAACCGATCTCTCAAAAACACAACCCGGTCTCTTCAAAAAACTCAAAATCCAACTCAACTCCGCTCACCAACAAATGCAGAGCGAGGCCATGGGCTGGAGGGGCAGCCTCCCCATCAAAGAATTGAACAACTGAGAAAGCCACACCCTACTTCGAGAGCAATTTTCCCAAGTCCAACTCGACCATAGAAATGGTGCGATAGTGCCCCGTCTCATAAAAAAGCCCGATCTTCCGGTTCTTCAGTTGCACCAATGCGGAATAGGCAAAGTTCCCCTTCACAACATTCCTCACAATGGGCCACGTCCTACCTCCATCATGCGAAACGTAAACCAGGCCGTCAGATCTCCCTTCAGGTGATGGCACGCTAAAGAGGATCGTGTTGGTCAACGCCCCCTTCTCATCCGTCAACGTGAGAAGACTCCCATTACACTGGGTCACTTTTAACTCAGCCCCCTGAACCAACTCACTCCAACTCGCACCGCCGTCCTCACTCCATGAAAGCTGACGCCCGGTGTTTCTCGTCCGATCATTGTAGAGCAGGGTTCCATCCGCCAACTCGGTCACACGGGCCTCGCTGGAGATATTGCGAGGTGTCTTGATTTCCTCCGGCACAGGAACCGCCCCCAACACCCAGGTCTCCCCGTGATCATCACTTTTCCACACACCAATATGCTTCTTCGTGATCACACCCTTTTCATTTAAATCCATCCGGCTACCAGGCAGCAGCAATCTCCCCTTATTATCACCTCCTGTCAGCTGGCGTCCTTCACTTGCTCCGAAGTGTGCCTGCCTCCCAACCATTTCCGTGAGATCCTCGGGCGGGCTCCAGGTCCCGCCCTCATCGTCGCTGTAGACCCGATATGAAGTAACGAACGGCTTCCCGACCTTTGCCATCTCGTTATAGATTGGGGCGGTATATTTAGCGCCACGCCCTTTCCCAACCGCCTTGTAGTCCCAATTGTAGGTCGTGTATAAAAAGAAGAGCCGATTGACCTCTGCATCGTAAACCAAGCCATGACACTGGCAGGAATAATCACCCGCTTCTGCCGCCACAATCATCCCACTCCAAGTCAGTCCTTCATTATCAGAATACCTCACCACGAGATCCTGTCCTGACCGCTCCGGCCAGGCATGGCGGTTCCCAGCCTGCACCCCGACCACGATCCGGTCCGAGTTCGTTCGCACCACCACGGGTTCGCGAACGCAGGCATACGTGTGTCCATTAACTTCGTCCACCGAAGCTTGAAACACCGGTCTCGATTCCCCCCAGTCGGCCGAGAGCTCAAATCCCGAAGCCTCAAGCGCTCCTATAAACAACAATATTCCTGGTCTCTTCATTGAATCGTTTGGTATCGGGCGTCGGAACCCTCCTTCTTCAGCTTCCTCAAAATCTCCTTCAAAAGGTCAGCCTTTTCTTCCGTCACCTCGGCTTGTTCACCAATGCCACTTTTATCGTGAAGCATGTCGAACAAACGCCAACTTCCGCCCTTTTCCTGTATCGCCTTATAGCGACCATATCTCACAAATTTTTCAAACCTCCCATCCTCGGGCAACAGCTTGCGCAACCTTTCTAATTCTCCCAACTGGTCTGCACGGCCGCCTAGATTCTCAAACTCGTTTGGGTCCTTCTCCAAATCGTAGAGTTCCTCACTCCCGTCATAGTAACGGATCAATTTCATCTTCCCTTTTCTCACGCAAAAGGTCGATCGCCCGAGCGTCGTCACGACGTGTTCTCTCACCGCTTCCTTCTCACCCAAAATCACGGACTTCAGGCTCTCTCCATCCTGTCTCTTATACACATCTGACGCTGCCGACGATCTACTCTGTGTAGAT
>CAJXVQ010000561.1 GCA_913060685.1 uncultured Verrucomicrobiales bacterium | reverse complement strand
GGCAGCGTCAGATGTGTATAAGAGACAGCTCCCAAAGTTCAAAGTAAACGACCTTCAATCCAAGCAACAAGACGCACTAAAGCTCAACAATGTCCTGGCCCTCGTTCTTGATGAACTCGCTCTTTGGACTCTCTCTCCCGACACCCCACCCGAATTGACTTTTAATCTCAAGGGTGACCTCAATCGAAGCGAAAGACTCCAGACTTCATTCAGCCTGAGAGCCAAGAACCTCAGCAGAAACAACTACAAACTCGATGATCTCATCCTCGCCGGAGACCTCCAATCCGAGGTCGTAACGTTCGATGAAATTTCACTCGAAGATAAAAGCGGATCCGCTGAAGGAAAAGCCGACTGGAGCATCCACCGTCGGGATGGTCGCTTCCAAATCACCTCAACCCTCCAACTCCGGAACTTCCTGGAAAGCTGTTTCAACCGATCCGACCTCAAGGATTTTGACTTCACCGCCCTCAAGGATTTTAAATTCACAACCCCGCCCAAGCTCGACATTAGTGGAGCCTTTTCAGCACCCTCAAACGGCCCCTTTTCATTACATGCCACCGGACACGGAGACATCGAAAATTTTGAGTTCCGAGGTTCCCAATTCGATAAGATCTCCTCGAATTTCTCATGGAAGAATGAAAATCTCCACCTCCGGGATTTCGAACTCAGCCATGAAGACGGTTATTTGAAGGGAACCCTCATGATGGAAAATGACCTGACCCGCTTCGACATGGAATCCACTCTCCCCCTAAAAGCGTTCCGTCCATTTATCAAACCAGATGGCGGCCTCGACCGGTTGCTCCAAAATGTTACCTTATCCGAAGACTCAAACGTCGATATTTTTGGCGAACTTCATAAATCGGATCTCCCCGATTGGGCGGCCCGGGGCGAGGCCCATCTGAGCAATCTTGCCTATAAGGGCACCCGGATTCACCATCTCAAGAGTCGTTATTCGTTCAAAGAGGGAGTTACTGATTTTTCCGAGGTCAAAGGCCTGCTGAATGACGAAAACGAAAACGCCCGCCAACGATTTAGGGGAAAGCCCTCCGAAGAGATCCAGGCCGACAAAATCCATCACGACACCAAGACCCGATTCACCACCATCAGCAACCTGAGGGGACAAGTCTGGCCCACTCCCATCGTCCGTATTTTCGCGCCAAGTGTCGCGGAACACATCGAAGAAGAATATCGTTTTCACAAGCGCCCGCAAATCACGCTCAACGGACGTTTTGCCGGCACGCGGGAAGACCGCGATCTGACGTCATTCAGCGTCGCGGCTCATACCGAGGGACAAACGGACTACCCCTTCCTCGGATACGACCTGCCTCTCCAAAACCTCAAAGCTGATATCGTTGTGAATGGAACAAATGTGACCGTTAAAAATCTGCTCGCCGCTACCCTCAAGGGAACCGCCAGTGGCTCTGTCTACTGCAAGATTACCCCCGGGAAGAAAACCAGATACAGTGGCAAATTAAAGTGGGATGATATCTCCTTTCGCAGCCTTTCCCAAGTTTATGAGTTTAAAGAAGAAGAGACAGGAATCCTCAAGGGAAACATCGATTTCAATGGGGAATCCGGAGGTGTTCGAGGCTTCAATGCCAGAGGGATGGCCTCAATCAAAGGCGGACATCTCGTCACCCTCCCCATTCTCGGTCCTCTCTCGCCCATCATCGCCGGCATCTTGGGAGATAAGCGTATGGGCTATGAACGCGCCAAGGACGCCGCTGCTCCTTTCGCGGTCAAAAGCGGTATTTTTCAGACCAAGGACTTCACCGCGGTTTCCACCAACATTACCCTGACCGGAGAAGGATGGATTGATCTCCTCACCAAAGATATGGATATGGTTATCCGCTTAAATGCCAAGGGTCTCCTCGGCTTGGTGACACTTCCCCTCCAACCTTTCAAAGGAATCTTCCAGTTTCGCGGGGACGGTTCCTTCACCAATCCCAAGTGGAAAAGCTCCCCGTTCACCAGACCTTCCAAAGGCGACAACGACCCGATTTTCCAGAAGCCTGGTAAAGCCATCAAGGTTCCTGAATAGCCTGAAACTTCTGTCGAATAGATTTCGTATCACCAGCCATGTCCCGGGTTCTACTTTCTGCTCTCTGTCTCCTCTCCACTTTTACCACGATTTCTTCGGCCGAGCTAAAACCCGGTGAAGGCCTCGATTATTCCAAACTCGCCTTCTATCCTGATCGCTGGGAGCAAAAGAAAATCGAGACCACCATGTTTCCCTGGATTGGCGAAAATATCGCATTCCTCACCATCACCGATGGCTTTGACCCCGAAGTGATGTCCCAGTTTGTTAACTCCCTCGACAAAGGTTGGGCAACCTATCTCAAGTTCACCGGCAAAGCTCCTGGTATGAGGCGCAATGTTCAGGGCAAGGCTCCCATCGCAGCTATTCCCGACGGAGGACTCACCTGTGGCGCAGGCTGCGGGTATGTCGGAGCAACCGGCATTGAAGCGAATGGTTTCTATTCGAGTACCTTCAAAAATCTCCAAAAAAATGCCAAGGCCATCCCTCATCTCTACTTCTATGAGATGGGACGTAACTTCTTCACCTTCGGGCGCAAGCACGATAGCTTCACGACTGGATTTGCCGTCTTCATGCGCTACGTCTGCATCGACACCCTCGACGTTGTCGACACTGACAAAGGCACCCGCAAAACGATCGAAGAGTCCATCGAGGACTACGTCGCCAGTGATCTTGGTTTCCTCAAAACCTTCACCACCGCCTACGGCCTCTCCGAGAAACAAAACCGCCTCAAAACCAGCCCCACGGACCAACCAGTGATGTATGCTTCCGCCATGCTGAGCCTCTGGAAATCTCTCGGCGATGACTGGCTCTCGGCTTACTACGCAAACATTCACACCCTGCCCGAGTTCTCCAATAAAACCAAAGAAGGCTCCCGCGCCCAATCACTCGGCTGGTATCTCTCCGCTTCCGTTGCCGCTAAAAAAGACCTCGCCCCGATCTTTGTCGAGAAATGGCGATTCCCTCTCACCGATAAAGAAATAAAGGCCCTCTCTCAAGTCGATTGGACCGCCAAAGACCTCACTGCGGGACAACTGATGAAGGACCTCGGATAGTCGGACACGAACCTCGGATAGTCGGACAGGATGACTTTCGGAGGTTCCATTTATTCCAAAATTGTCAGGGGAACCTTCGCAGCTATTCCGAATAGACCCTGTTCACCTCATCAGCAATCACCTTGATGCCATACTCCACGGTCTCGGCATCCATGGTGTAACTCACCCGGATGCACTCACGTGTGTGCTTCCAATCAAGATCCTCGGGCAGGCCAAAAAAGAAGAACTCGCTCGGCACGACCAGAACCTCCCGCTTCTTCAAGCGTTCGTAAAGTTCGCGCGCGGTGATTGGCAAGTCTTCGAACCAGAGCCAGAGGAAAAGCGCGCCTTCGCTGCGGTGGATATAGTAAGGCACCGATTCGTTGAGCTCCCGCGCAAACCACTCTTGCGCCATTTGCGAACGCTCTTGGTAAAACGGCTTCACCACCTCCTTGCTGAGCCTCAAAATCTCACCGCTCGCCACCAACGGTCGCAGAATTTCCTGCCCCACGTTGGCATTCGCAAGCCCCACGATCGAAGTCATCGAAGAGACCTGGCGGCACACCTCCTTACTCGCGACCACAATCCCGGTCCGTGTTCCCGGCAAGCCGATCTTCGATAAACTCAACGTCAAAATCATCCCCTCATCCCAAACCGGAGTGACTTCCGAAAAGATGACATTGGGAAACGGAGCTCCATAAGCATTGTCGATGATCAAGGGTATCCCCTTCGCTCGCGCAATCTTCCTGAGCTTTTCAATCTCCTCATCAGTCAACACGTTGCCTGACGGGTTCGTCGGGCGAGACACACAGATTGCCGCGATATCATCTCCCGGATTCACCGCATCAAAATCAACCCGGTATTTAAACTCATGTGGTCCCGTTTTATCAATCCGGGCCGGGATGGCCTCAAAGAAATCCGCGCCCACCGACTGGTTCGCGTAGCCGATGTATTCCGGCAGCAGAGGAAGAAGAACCTTCTTCCTCTTCCCATCCGGGAACAGTCCGGCCAAAGCATTGAAGAGAAAAAAGAAGGCGGTCTGCCCGCCCATTGTCACCGCAAAATTCTCATGCGTCACTTCCCAGCCAAATTCCTTCCGAAAGAGATCCGCCAGCGCCATCCGAAAAGCCTCATTCCCTGCCGGCACATCATAGTTCCCCAACATCTTCTCCATCCCACCTGGCTCGGCCATGATTTCCTCCATGCGCTTGCGCCACACCGCATCCATTTCGGGAACGTGCGCCGGTTGACCGCCTCCCAGCATCTTGACATCGCCACCACCGGCCAAGGCTTCCCCCAGATCATCCATCAATTCTCCGATCCCGCTGCCTTCGCAGAGGTTTTTTCCAAACTTAGACCTGTCTCTTATACACATCTGACGCTGCCGACGATCTACTCTGTGTA
>CAJXVQ010000560.1 GCA_913060685.1 uncultured Verrucomicrobiales bacterium | reverse complement strand
GGCTCGGAGATGTGTATAAGAGACAGGCTTCAAAGGATGCACCGCCCTCGCAACGGTCATCATCGGTGAGGGAGTGAATGTGATCGGAGGCTCCAGCTTTCTTGATTGCATCAGCCTCTCACAAATCACCTTCGGCGGGAACCTTCTCTCCATTGAAAGATTTGCTTTCCTGAACTGCCGCAGCCTGACCTCCGTCCACCTGCCCGATTCACTCATTGCAACCGGCCGGAGTGCTTTCGAAAATTGCGTAAGCGTGACCACGGTCACCATTGGCCCGAATCTCGCGACAATGGATTACTATACTTTCCGGGGATGCCTCGACCTTGAGGAGATCTTGGTTCATCCCGACAACTCCTTTTTCTCAAGCTGGAATGGCGCTCTCTTCACAAAGGATCAAAGCGAACTCCTTCTCTATCCTCCCGCAAAAAATGAAGCGAACATTTCCCTTCCTCCAAACACCACCGTGATTGGATTCGGAGCCTTCCGCGATTGCCTGAATTTCACATCGTTCGCATTGCCCGAAGGAATCACCACATTGGACTCCAGCATATTCGCAAACTGCTCCAACCTCACCGAAATCCATCTTCCAGACTCCATCAGGACCATCGAGTCCGGAACCTTTTCTCAAACCGCTTCACTCATCTCAATCAATACCTCGCCACAACACCCTGACTTTAACACAGTCGATGGAATTCTTTTCTCAAAAGATCTTTCCTCACTTGTCGCCTATGCTTCCGGGAAAACCGAAACCCACTACCAAATCCCAAATGAGGTCACGCTCGTCGAACCCCGGGCATTTGCCGACGCAGATCATCTCCAGTCCATCGGATTCCATGAAGAACTCGCGGAAATTGGCCACAATGCGTTTCAATCCTGTGACAACCTCACTGAAATCACGATACCCGATTCAGTTATGAAGATTGGTTCATCCTGTTTCGAGGACTGCCTTTCTTTGGTAAAAGCCACTTTGGGGAACGGGCTTAGTGAAATTTCCAGCGAGTGTTTTGAGAACTGCATCTCATTGACCGACATTCAGATCGGGTCGAACATCGCGAGTATTGGTTCAGAGAGTTTTTACGGCTGCTCGGCCCTCACCCGGATCTCTTTTCCAAACGTCGTCACTTACGGATACAGAGCGCTCTGGAATTGCGACCGACTCAGGCACATCGAGTTTCTCGGAAATGTTCCCACCTCCGTTGGCTTTAGTTCCCTTCTTCCAAACACCCCCGAACGTAATCTTGCCAGAGTTTACCTACCTGCCCACACCACGCCCTACTCCCGGGAAACTCTCGGAAGTGTTATGATCACCCGCCTCCCGGAGGTCTTTGTGAGAGACCAAACCGTCTACGTTAATCCAACTTCACCCAATCTCGAAAACTTCACTCTTCGCTATTCCTCCGATCTCGAAACCTGGACACCAATCCAAAACCCAATCATCACAGGCCGCTTCTTCACGATTGATCCGGCCACACTTGAACTCGACGGAAAAAAGGCTTTCTTCCAGACAATCCTCACCATCCCGTAGTCTTACCCCATCGGGTCCACCCAACGGCGGCTTTTCCCCTTTACCGTCAAAAGCAAATTTCGGGCAGCGAGGCGGATAAAAAGCCCGCGCTCCTTACTTCGTCACCTTCGGAGACCCCCACACCGCCCAGCTTCCGTGATCAGATTGCGTGGCGCTCTCGGTGACCAGTTCAAGTCGCTTCACATTTTTCACTTCGAGATCGATCTCTTCGACCTGTCCTGTGGAGAGCGGCTTTGTGCGCGCCAATTCCTTGCCGTCACCCTTCACGATGAAGACAACTTTTGCGGCGGTATTCGCACCATCGCGGAGACCGACAGTCGCTTGCATCCGTTTCCACTTCTTCCCGGTCTCAAAAACGTGGGTCGCCGGAGTGTGAGCCGGCAGGCCTTTGCGATGCAATTTCCCTGCAATGGTCAGAAACAATCCTTGTCCAAATCCAGCCTCCGCACCCCAACGATTCCGGGGAGTCCCCGCCCAGCCGCTTTCAGCGGAAGCCCACTTCGCATCCGAGAGAAAGACCTCCTTCAATTTGGTCTTCCCCAAATCGATCGGCTTCGCCTCGGGCTTGATCATATCGACCAACACCTCCGTATAGGACTCCAACACCTCATCACCCTGACTGAGTAAAACGGCATCATTCACCCGGTCCTTCGCTCCTTTCCAGCCATTTAAGATGGCCGCCTCTGCCGCCCGAATTGGCCCAAAGCGCAAGTCAGACTTCATCTTTTCGACATCAATCTTACCGCCGGCTTGGATCACCTTGGTTGAAACTCTCGCCACTGCGCCATTGGAAAAACACGCAAACACTCTGATCTCCGTCGGCTTGGTGGGGATCTCCAGGCCCTCAATCACAAATCTCCCATCCTCGATCTCAGCGAGATACGTCCGGGCATCATAGTCGCCTCCACCTTCGGGATCGACATAGGCCATGGCCGCATAAGCCGGGACTTCCCCGGCCACTCTTCCCGATATTTTCATCACCTTACCCACTGCTTCCAGTTTTGTGACCGCAACCGTCAAGCCATCATCCTCAAAGCGCCCGCGATTGGAATTGGTAAACAAGGGATGGCTCAACAAACGAACGGCACTTGCGCGAGACAAAAAGCTCCCTTTCGATCTCGGGTTCCAAACCTCTTCACGATAAGTCAGATTTCCATTCCCCATCAGACTCCGCCCCTTGATCCTTCTCTCCAAGGGACTCTCACAGTCATGCGGAAGCCCCAAACCATGGCCCAGCTCGTGAGCGATTCCCCCGAGGTAGAAACTATTAAACTTCGCCACGCTTTGATCCCGGTCGCCGTAGTGCTCCCAGTATTTGAAACGGGTCTTCGTGTCCTTGAGATTTTTTGGATCCAGCAAGCGGCAATCAGCGGCATGGCAAAAGCCCCACTTCTGACAGGATCTGGTATCACCATAGTAGGGGGAAAAGAACCCCATCCTCCCATCGCCAATCTCCCAACACTGGCCATAGAGAACGAGGACGAATTCCCGCTCCAAATCGAAAACATCGGCGAGTGCTTCACGAATCTCCTTCTTCGCTTCGTTTCCCGAACTATAATCGTAGTGCTTCGCGGGATGCTTGGCTTTCACGGTGTGGAGAACCAGCTGCCCTGCCTCATCTTTTTCCAAAGGAATGCCATCGGACTCAAATCCCCAGTCCAGCATCCCATCCCGATAGAAATCACTCACATCATCCATCACCCGGGTCAGCCGCTTCTGGTAGGCTTCCAACGGCTTCATATCGTTTCCATGAAAATAAACGACACGCAGCTTCGCGGGTTTCTTGGCCTCCTCGACGGCGTGCCAGGTCTTCACCTTTTGTTTCATCCCCTCCCCCTGTTCCTGGCCTTTCTTCGACAAGCCAACACCAACGACTCCCAGCAGGATAAGTAGGGGGAGGAAGCGGCAACTTTTTTGAACTCGTCTCATAGTCCTTTTGAGCGAGAAGCTATGACTTCTTTGTCTCACAAAGGTCTCTTTCCCCACAAATCCTCTTTCGCGATAAAATGATTGAAGTAACTCTAAATAAGCGTTTTAGTAAAAACTCATAGAGAAAGAGTATTATCGACGATGAGGCATTTTAGTAAACATTTATTAAGGATAATCGCAGTTGCTATCATCGCCTCGGCCATTATCCCTGCCGACGGGCATGGAGATATCCATGTCCTCATCTCAAAGCTGGATAAGGAGATCGCCAGTAGTCCGTCCGATACAGAAAAACGGCTGGAGCGCGCCCTCCTACTTTGCCAACACGGGAGCTACGACAAAGCACTTGCTGATCTGAAAGAAGTGGAAAAGTTGGATCCTAAGCGTCATGAGCGCCATTACGTAGCGGCAAGGGTTTACATGGGCCAAGAGAAATGGGAATTGGCTCAATCGGCATTGGATCGGCATCTTTTGGCTCTTCCCCGGCAGAGTCATTCCTACTTCCTACGGAGTCAGGTCCATATTAAGCGTGGTAAGCCGGGTGATGCCGTGGCTGACATGAATCAGGCGATCAAACTCCATTCGCCAGCTCCACTGAACTATTATCTCCACCTCATCCAGATTCAGGAAGGACAAGGCCAAGTTGATAAGGCGATCGCGGTCTGTGATCACGCACGCAAGTCATTGGGGGACTTGCCGAACATCATGATGATTCAAGCTCGCTTATTGCGCGAGGGGGGGCGCATCGAGGAAGCATCCCAAATCTATGCGCAGATCAGAAAGAAGACTCCCAGCCTTACTTTCAGCATGTGTTTGAAGGAGGCCCAAATGTGGGAGGAAACGAATCCCCAAAAATCCCTTAGCCTACTTACCCAAGCCGAAACGGTCTGGAGCAGCTATTCCAAAAGCAAGCGTGACCGGGCGCCCATGCAAAAACTTCACAAAGAGCTGATCGCAACAAAACAACTTCTCAAAAAATAATGAAAACACCTATCCCAAGTTTCGCATTGTTGAGCTGGGGGGCTTATGGAACCGAGGGTTCCTTGCAA
>CAJXVQ010000559.1 GCA_913060685.1 uncultured Verrucomicrobiales bacterium | reverse complement strand
TGGGCTCGGAGATGTGTATAAGAGACAGGGCCCAAGACTGCACCCGCCATGACGTCAGGTTCTCCGGGAGATCAAAATCCACCCTCAAGCGCCCATCTTTACCCGCCCGCAAGGCCCCACCCCAATAAGCCCGATCCGCAAACTTGCTCCGCACCGCTGCTTGATTAACCAAGCCGAAGGCCTGATCATCGAGTTCAGCCCGACCAGCCAATTGCGGCGCAAAGGACGGTGTCGCAGGAGTCACCGGGAAGCCCATACCACCGCCACCTCCACCAATCCCGCCGCCCACCTGATTTGGAAGCTCGGGAGGAGAATAATCACTCCACAGCTCTTCTCCAATCATCACGAAACGCGACTGCTTCGTCCTCTTCACCTTGCCTGCCAGATTGTATCGCTCCGAGAAGACTCCGGGGTCTTCCAGCCCTGCAAACATCCCTCTTTGATACCACGATCGATCCAACGAGGTCGTGGCTCCGCCAGCACGCTCAAACACTTCTCTCAATCGTGAAACAGAAGGAAGCCCCCCGGCAAGATCCTCCAATGCACGATCAAAAACGGTCAATGCCAGACCCGCTTCGGTAGGGTTTCCGGCATCATCACGAACTTCAACATTGACCGCCGCTTTCCCGCCCGGCGCGCCCACCTCCCGATCCAACTTCATCCCAACCTCCAGGCGACTTCCCTGATCAGGAACAAGAATCACGCAACGACTCCTCCGGGGCTTTCCCTTCCAAAAGCTCAAAGCCTGCACCACAAAATTCGGCTGCGCGGAACGAAGCACCGGAAGATTAAGCATCGCGGTATGATTCTCCGTTGTCAAAATCCGGGGACTCCGCCTGACCCCATTTGGCAGACTCTCAAATAACCACACTGTCGCCGACGGCTCATCCGTCCGGATTAGGAGCTCCACCTTCTCGCCAGGCCCAACCAGGAACTCACGCTGGATCACTTGCACCCCGCCATAGCTCCCCGGGCTTCCCTGATCTCCAACGATTTCTAAAACGAAGCCCCGCTCACTCCCACCTCCCGAAAACAAACAGCGATATTGTCCGGCCCCAGGTGCCTCAAATGAGATCAGCTCCAAGCCAGTCTCACCCACCCGGATCTTCTTTTCAAAAACGGCTTCAAAATTGCCCGCCACAATCCGCTCTAATTTTAAAACACCCTCACCTGACCGGGCCTCTCTCTGCGTGCTCAACAAACCAAGCTCTACTTCCACCTGCTCTCCCGTTCGGTAGAATCCTTTCAAGGGGCGCACGAAAACTTCAAAAGGACGCCCGGTATGCACAAAATTCTGACTCGTTCCCACCTGACGCCCCGTAAATTCCGTCACGCCCGCCTTCAAGGTGACGTCATAAGAATAGCGATCTAAAAAGGGGAATTTCGTTTCGAACCTGACCCGTGCCCGCCCTTCCCCATCGGTCACGGCATCCAACCTTTCCACAACCTGATGGTCGTAGCTATTGTAGTCGATGTATTCCCGAAAATCCCAGTGATACTCGGACCATGTTGCCCACTTCTCCCAGCCATCGATCTGAGTTGGAACCGGGAGCCCCCACTGATAGCCGCCCCCAAAAAGATCGTCCCACTTTCGCTTCGGACTGAAACGGGAGAGCATGGGAAGGCCCCTCAATTCCGCCAAAACAACCGCTCCCTTCACCGGCTCCCCTGACAAATAGGTCGCTTCGATAACCGCTTTGAAACCATCTCCACCCTCGACCATCTCCAGCTTCACCTGAAAGTCAGGCTTTCGAAATTCCCCCACTTCAAAGCTCCACTGTTTCCGTGACCACCGATTCTCTTTTTCCAGACTCTCCCATTTAAGATCACTCTCATCACCAAACGGATCGGATGTCGTCCATCCTCCGTCAAGCTCGACCCGATACTCACCCATCACCAGCTCATCTCCCAATGCAAACTCCCCCGTGAATCCTCCGAATTCATCAAGCTCCGTCGTACCAGACCACACTTCCCGACCCACGGGATCATAGATCCTCATCCTCACCGGAAGTTCCGTAAGCAACTTCTGCTCCCGCCCTTTCCATTCCGGCGCCCTCCGGAGCCATCCCGCCAGGGAGACTTTCTGACCCGGTCGATAGAGAGGTCGATCCGTCACCAAAAATGATTGCACTTCATCTTTATCCCAAAGCTCCTCGCCTTTGTAAGATTCCCATCGAAAGACCTGCCACTGCGATCCAGGACGGCGAACGAAACATGCCTGACCATCCTCTATCTCCATGAATCGACCGGTATGATCCGAAACCGAATAGAGACCATCATCAAAGGCACCATAAACCTCACACACTTCAACCCCTTCAAGTGGGCTCCCGGTGATCGGATCCACCACGTAGAATTCAGGATCATCCTCTCGCTCATCGCGGATCATGAGCCCCCCGCTCACCACCGCAACATCATGAATTTGCAGAGGTAGAAAATCACTCTTCTCTGCACTTCGATAGACCACGAAATAATGCCCGGCTTCTTTCACCGGAATCTTCACCTCGGTCATCGACTGCATCAGGTTGGGCTTTTGGCGAATCGGCACCTTCCAGCTCTCAAGCTTCTCGCAGCTCTTTTCAATCCACCTTCGGAATTCGTCCGTATCTTCATCCCGGTCATCATTCGCAAGCGTCAATATTTCAGAACCAAGAAGCAACCGCTCGCTTAAGTGATCGTATCTGCCCACCTCAATATTTCCCTCCAAATTCACCTTCCACAGTTCCAATTCAACCTCGCCCAGCCCCCGTGTATGAAGCTGCGTCACCGGAAAGGAACCATAGGATTTCTTCCCACCACCCTCTAATCTAACATTCGCTTCCAGCGAATACGGTTCGAGATCCTCTTCATATTCCTTTCCGTTGCGGACTGTTTTTCGCGATCCCACCTGCTTTGCAAGCTCGACCGCTTTCTCAAATTGCCGTCGGTTCACCAGAATCATCTCGATGAGATCTTGCGCTGCGGTCCAACGAATCTCCTCGGGCGCCTTCGGATCGTCGATCACCTCACGCAGCATCCGGATATACCGGCACTGCTCCGGCAAAGTCACCCGCTCGGGACCATCCGGCCCCACAACCAAGGTCTCGTCATCCTTCAAGGTGTGCAGTTCAAACTCGCCCGGAGCCTCCATGTCGTGCTCACTCTCCGTCCCTTCAACGTAAATATAGCCACGGTAAGCCACGTCATCGACTCCAAACAGTTGATACCAAAACATCGCCATCTCCCACTTGGCCTCGGCCTTCCGGCTTTCTGCCACCAAGCCCGCGAGATGATAATACCGATAGCTCATCTCGAGATCTGATACCGAATCTTTAAGTGAATTTCGGAGCACCGGAACCCGCAGCTTCCCATCCTCATCGATCATCAAAGTCCGGTCGGAACCCCGGAACCGATCGCTTTCCGGTTCAGGCAAGACAGTCAAATCAGTTAAGTTCCGCGAGGGGTCCCCTCTCAGCGATCCAAAAACGCTCCCAAGCTCCAGATACAGTCGAGCAAGATCATCTCCACTCACCTTCCCCGCACGATGACCGACCTCCGCGAGCCTCTGCGCCTTTAATAAATAACGGAGCGAAACGATCTCATCCTGATACCCGACTTGAACGCTCCCATTCCCCCATCCTGCTTGTCTCACAAACTCTCCTCCTTTTAGAATCCCCCACTTCGGGAGATTCTCTAAAATCTCGGACTTGATCTGCCACACCCGCCATTCGTTCGGAAACTCATCCGAGAGACGATCCGAAAGCCCCTGAAGACGCAGCTCATGCCCTGATCCATTTGAGAGCCTCCTAACAAGCATTCGCGCCTCCGCCACCCGCGCAATCCGTGCAGCAAACCCCAGCTCCTTCGCAAAGACCCAGTCCTCCATCGCCTGAGAATCCTCTTCCGTATCCGATCGCTCAAGCCGACGCTGAAACTCGAGAGCCTCTTTCGACAGGTCCGCATTTCCCGGCAGCGAAAGTCCGAACATCACAAGCAAACAGCACCACTGAAAAATCGAATCATGAAAAATCTTCCTCACCATAGGAGTAGTAGACGCAACTCGCACTCCGGCTATTCAAAATAAGAGAATCCTTTTCTTTCGGACACTTAGGGATCGACAGACACAATCCAAAACTGAAAGCCCGCAAGAACACCCGGAACCCTTCCCCATCGTGTCTCACTTCCCCACTCAACTTTTCGTGACCGTCGGTGTCTTCTTCACCGGAATCCTGTGCCAGGGCTCTCTCATTCAGGACTATCTGGAGACTCACTGTATCGACTGCCACGACTCGGCCTCCGCCAAAGGAGACCTCAATCTCGAGATTCTCTCGACCGAATTCGAGCGCGAGGATATCGCGGCAAAGTGGCAGCGAGTCATGGAGCAGATCGCCTTCGGCGAAATGCCTCCGAAAAAGAAACCTCGTCCCGACGCCACCCAAAGCAGCGAAGTCATCGCCTGGATCGAATCAGCTCTCTCCAAAGCCTGTCTCTTATACACATCTGACGCTGCCGACGATCTACTCTGTGTA
>CAJXVQ010000558.1 GCA_913060685.1 uncultured Verrucomicrobiales bacterium | reverse complement strand
GAGATCAGCCTCGGTCTCGTGGGCTCGGAGATGTGTATAAGAGACAGGGGCATCAGGACGGGGCTCGATGAGAATCGTGCGCACATCACCTCCCAGCGCATTGACATCGGCCACCCCCGGAAGCGAAAGCAAGCGCGGACGGATCTCCCAGTCGAGAATACTGCGCAACTCGCTGGGAGAGTAGTCATCCCCTTCCACGAGAAACATGTAGACATCACTCAGAGGAGTGGTCACCGGCCCCAGGCCACCCTCTACGCCATCGGGCAGATCAGCCAGGATTTGCGAGATCCGCTGATTCACCTGCTGACGCGCCCAATCCAGATCGGTATCTTCGGTGAAGTCAGTCGTGATGACACAGAGTCCATACTTGGTCATGGAACGGAGAACGGTTTGATTCGGAATCCCCCGGATTTCGATCTCCAGCGGTTGAGTCACCCTCTGTTCCACTTCCTCCGGCGTCATGCCCGGAGCTTTAACAATGACCTGAACCTGGGTGGTGGTGATATCGGGAAAGGCATCAATGGGAAGCTGCTTGAAAGCCCGCCATCCCAAGAGACAAAGCACCGCAGTGAGCACGAAAACCAACAAGCGGTTGGAGAGTGCAAGAAAGACGAATTTTGAAAACATAATGGTGTTTTGGTTGGTGGTAAATTACTCGGAAACGCGCTCTTCCCAGGCGGCGAGGAGAAGGCTGGCACCCTTGACCACAATTTGGACATCGCTTCCAGGTCCTTCGGTAATTTCAATGAACTCCTGTGACCTTTTTCCCGTGGAGAGCGCGATTGGCTGGAAGCGGCCGTTTTCCTCTTCGGTAAAAAGGTGGGGCTTTCCTTCAATACTGACGATGGCAGAGGCAGGTGCCGCGGTGACTTTTTGAGCCGAGGAATCAATCACCCTCACACTGAGCGGTGTGCCGGCACGCCATGTCCCTTCCGCGTTATCCAAGACCGCCAGAACTCGAAGCGATAGCTGATTCACCACCGGGCTGATCAGGGAGACCTGCGCCATCCCCGTTTTCTTCCCACCAATCACGGTGTTGAATCCGAGAACATCGCCGACTTTCACCATGGAAACGGCCTTGAGAGGCAACTGAATTTCAACAAGGAGTTGGCTGAGATCAGCAACCTTGAAGAGCTGATGATTGCTCTCTACCGGATCTCCCGCATAGACCTTCTTTTCGATGACCATGCCGGACATGGGTGAGAGGATTTGGAGATGGGTGAAATCATTGCTCCCATCACCTTCGAGCATGGACATAAGGTCATCCCGGGACCTGACCAGAAGTGCAGTCTGCATGGTCGCGGTGCGGGTAGCGAGAGCCTCTTGATGGGCAGCCTTGGCATTGAGGAAAGCCTCATCAGTCGTGAGCTTTTTACCGTGGAGATTTCTCTCCCGCTCATAAAGAAGAGAGGCCGTCTCAAACTTGCTGGACGCCTCAAGGAAGGCAGAAATAACTTCAGCCACTTCACGACTCCGGAGCTGCACGAGATCTTGGTTAACCTTGACCTCTTCCCCAAGTTGGACGAGGTCGCGATCAACATGGCCTGAAAAAAAAGTGGCGACGGAACGGGCTCTGGCAGGGTCGATGACCGTCTGCGCGGTGGCCATTACTGGATCGGCAACCACGTGCTTACCGACCGGAGCCGAGACCAGACCAAGACGCTCAATGATGTCCTTTTCAAGTGTAATGGCAGGGAGAGATTGCGCATTGGCAAAGGAACAAGTGATGAGAAGGTAGAATGAGAGAAGTTTCATGGAAGGGTAGGTTTTAAAGTGAACGATTGGTGAGAGTCTGCACGCGGACAGCTCTGATTTGGTACTCGCGACGGGCGGTGAGCCACTTGCCACGGATGTCCTCGAATTGCTGTTGGGCAGCGAGAAATTCGAGAGAGGTCATCTCCCCAACCCGGAAGGATTCCTCGGCACTTTTAAAAAGTGCACCGGAGATCGGAAGGAGGTCTTTCTTCACCTTGCGGGCAGCCTGATGAGCAGAAACAAGGTCGGACCAGGCGAGTGAAAATTGCGTCTCAAGTTCCCGGCGACTTCCAGCAAGTTCGGCCTTTGCCTTATCGGACAAGGCGGTCATTTCCGCGATGGCATCTTTCTTCTTATCGAAGACCCGAAGCGGAATCGAAAGACCAAGTAAGCTCGAGGTTTCGTCTCCCCCGTTATCACGGCGAGGACCGCCGAAGACACTAAGATTACTGACCCGGTTTGCCTGCGCGAGCTTCAGATAAGCCTCTGCTTGCGCGACTTCTGCTTGCGCATGGAGAACTTTGGGATGCCTGACGAGACCGCCCATTTGTGAGGCTTTCGAAGCGAGGATTTCCGGGGGAGCACCCAAGCCATTGTGGACCACAAGAGTGGAACGTGAGTCACCCCATTGAGCGGTCAGAGCTTGCGAAGCCCGCTCTCTGGCCTTGCGGGCCGTATTGATTTCCAACTCCATTTTCTGGACTTCAAGCTGTGCTTGCTGGACGGCACTGAGTGTCACGCGACCGGCATCATTCAATGCGGTGACAAGTTTCAAAGTTTCCCGGGCGCGACCCAAGGCGGACTCCAAAAAACGCACATTCTCATGAGACGCGACCGCATCAATATAGAGTTCACCCGTCACCCGGATCACCTTAAGCCTTCTCATTTCATATTCAGCAGTCATGACCGCGCTCTTGGAAAGCGCCGCATCGGTCCTTGCTTGGCGCTTCCCCCCACGCTCGATGACCTGCGTGAGAAGAGTGTTGATCACCGATGAACTAAGACCACTCACCCCACCGGTTCCGAAAAAGTCCTCGGCATCAATTGAGAGCTGCGGATTGGGAAGCCGGGTCGCTTTGAGTATTCGGGCGTCTGCCGCGCGACGATCCATTGGATAGGTCGCCAAGGAGGGATGATGGCTTACCGCAAGCGCACAGGCCGTATTCAGAGAAAGCACCTTGGGAGTCGATGCCGAAGTTAAAGTAGCCGTAGACAACTCGGTACGGGCTGCCTTGGATCCACCCGCAGTGGAGAGATTTGATGGGAAGCTGCAGCTGCTCGTGACCACACCGATTAACGGCAGAACACAACAGCTCATTGGAAAAACTTTCATGAAAAATAAGAGGTTCGATTATGATGGGGGCTTCAGAAAGAAGCACACCGCGCCATCGGGGCGCGTAGGATGGAGACACAAAAAAACGCGAGACGAAACCGACCTAAAGGTCAGTCTTCGCAACGCGATAGTGCGTGGATCAGAGCAGGAGCGAACGGTGGCGGACATACGCCCGCTGCTCGCCGAATTTTGGTTGATCAACACCAGGAGGCGGACCACGGGTCAAATTCGCTTGAAGCCTGAAAACAGGCGCTCGAAAATGGCTGTCGACAGAAGAAACAAAGGATACTCCCCGAAAACCAAACAGGTGATCTTCCCCCACAGCATGCTCAAAAGTCTTGGGTGGGTGGTCGTCGCAGTGGCATTCCAACTGAGCGTCCGTATGAGATTGAAAACCAAAGGCAGGTTTGGACGATTCACTCTCTTTCGGAGAATTTCCAAAGATCGTATCCCATTGGCAATGGCAGCACGGAAGAATAAACCACGCAAAGAAAAGCACGACGGCAAGGCCCGCTAGCAAGCGAGAAAGCATTGAGTTTTTGATGCTGGTAAGAGTGATCTCCATGGGACGTTCCGTGGCTAAAAGCGACCATTTCGATACGGCCGTCAATGAGAAAAACATTTCAATAAATTTCTCTAAAATCTCTCATCAGTCCTTCATCTAAGACCTGCTCTAATGGGGAAATGATCAAACGTCTCCTCAAGCCTCTGATACTTCTTGTGACACTCGCAGCCCTCATCTGGGGTGGCTATCTGCTCCTGCGGCCCGACTCTCATCAACTCATCACAGAGGCTCAGATCGAGATCATGCAAGAAGCTCTTCTCGCTCTGGAGACCTTCAATGACGACGGCGACGCTTCCACTGCAGTTGGGCGCCTGGATACTCTCACAAGCCAATATTCCGACCTGCTATCCCGCCGTAAAAAGCTGGGTGACGGAGCCGATCAAGTCAGTGCAGATCTGAAATTTGAAATCGAAAGGCTCAGCGGCGAACTTGTCAATGAGTCGCTTGAGATCGAAATTTCCGAAAAGCCGAAAGCAGACGAGGTCGCAGCAACTTTCGAGAAGTTTAGCAACCAATAGGCACTCAAGACCCGGAACTGCAGGGAATGACGATCTCAAACACGATCCTTTCCGACCCAGCCGGTGAGACCGTAATTCCTCCTCCGGGAAGGGCCATGATCTCACGACAAAAGCTCGGTCCAATGCCAGCATGATTCCCCTTTTGCTCCCGTGATTGATCCGTCAAATAGAAGGGATCGAAACATCGGGAAAGCTCATTAGGTTTGAGATTCAGCCCTTCGATTGAATTTTCGATGAAAAGCCGAATCCCACCGAACCCACGTCTCGTCTCCAAGGAAATGCGAGTGCCCTCAGGGGCATAAGTCACGGCATTCTTCAAGACCTGTCTCTTATACACATCTGACGCTGCCGACGATCTACTC
>CAJXVQ010000557.1 GCA_913060685.1 uncultured Verrucomicrobiales bacterium | reverse complement strand
ACGAGATCAGCCTCGGTCTCGTGGGCTCGGAGATGTGTATAAGAGACAGAATCAAGAGCTCCTTCGTTTTCGGGAGTTTGTGGAGTTTCTTCACTCATAGGGGCAGGTGGAAATTCAATCACACGTACCGCTGCTTAGAAAGCATCCATCGTTGGTTTTTTTCACAAAAGATGAGACCCTCCCTTTGTGCCAAAAATCGTGCCGCTCCGTGGATTCATCGTTCATCACCACCTCATCATTTCGGAGGATGGCATTGATCTGATCGACGGAGGCTTCGTTCTTGGGATCGGCAGGATCAAAAAAGCCCTCACCAAACACGGAAAGACCCTCTCTCCCGCCCGCCATCTTGAACGATAATGGCCAGGCCGGGAAAAATAGCGTTCGCCTGGCCGCCCAAATGAATCTTCGCGGCGTGTTCCTAAATCACGGATCCCGGACATCCGTAGAAGAAGGGCTACGCGCCCTGATCCACCTGGCGGATGACCTTTAGAAAAGGCTCGAGGTATTTCCCGGCTTTTGCTTCTCCGATTCCTTTCACCAGAAGCCCGGCGTCCATCGTCTTTGGCCGGAGACGGGCGAGATGCTCCAGGGTTTCATTCGAGAAAATCACATAGGCCGGGACCTGGGCCGCTTTGGCGAGCCGCGTCCGAACATCCTTAAGCCGATCATAAAGCCGGCCATCAAAACCGAGGTCCTTGAGTTCCACACCTGCGTCGGAGGTCTTGGAAATCCCATCGTTCGACGGCCATTCCAGAGCGTAGCTGGTCTTCCCCCGCATGACCTGATCACCGCGAGGAGTCAGCGTCACGAGCGGATACTCCCCCATTTGGGTCACGATCAAACCGCCATCATTCAGGCTGCGGGCCAAGGCATTCAAATAAGCCGTCCCGCTCTCCTTGAGGAGGCCGTAGGTCTTCAACTCGTGCAGTCGGGTCCGCAAAACATCCTGCGACTTACTCCCGACAAGCATCTGAATAATACGCCCACGGCCAAAAATCCCTTCCCACCCCGTGGCCGTCCGGCGGGACATACGGGCCACTCCGCTGAGGAACTTTCGTGCGATGAGATCTTCCTCGTCCGTGGGGGCACGACGCTCGCTGTTTTCCTCACCCCGGCAAACATCGCAGCTTCCACAAATGGGGGCATTTTCCTCGCCGAAGTATTCCAAAATCCACTGCTGCCGACAGGTATTGGCATAGCAAAGCTGCACCATCTTCTCGAGCTTCTCGCGGTCCCGACGTTCCTTCTCCTCAAGTGCCGCTTCATCGAGCACAAGATCACGCGTCAAGACATCAGGCTTCAACAGACGCGTCCCCTTTGACCTCGAACCCGGGACATCAAAGCGCTCGATCCAGCGCCCGCGCATCAAGGAACCCAGGGCCGCTCCGATCGCCATCCCGTTCTTCGCCCCGATCGAATCCTTGATGTCATCCAAAGTACGATGACATTCATAGTTATCGTCGGCATCATTGAGAAAAAATTGATAAACATCACGGATCATCCCCGCTCCCGGATTCACCCCATCGATGAAGAATTCCTGCGTCCGCGTGTCCGCATAGTTAAAGAGAAGATCACAAAAAGAAGCCTCACCATCACGTCCCGCCCGCCCGGCCTCCTGATAGTAGGCCTCCACGCTGCCCGGGATTTCAAAGTGAACCACGAAGCGCACGTCGGACCGGTCAATCCCCATTCCGAAGGCATTGGTGGCCACGGCGATGTCCGCCTCCTTTGAAATAAAGCTATTCTGTGTCCGCTCCCGCTCTTTATCAGACATCCCGCCGTGATAGGCGACACACTTGAGCCCCCACGAATGAATGGTCTCCGCGACCTCCTCCACCTTCTTCCGCGTGGCACAGTAGACAATCCCGGTCTTATGTTCGGTGACCACCTTCTTAAGCCGGGCATACTTTTGGGCAACCTTTTCAACCGGCGTGATCGTGAAACTGAGATTGGGACGCTCAAACCCGCTGATGCTCTCAAAGGGATCGCGGAGCTTCAGGACGCTGCGAATATCCTCGCGAACAATGGGCGTGGCCGTCGCGGTCAAGGCGACACATTGCGGGCGCCCCATGTCGTCCAGCGCCTTGCCCAGTCGCATGTAGTCCGGCCGGAAGTCATGCCCCCACTGGCTGAGGCAGTGAGCTTCATCGATCGCGACCATCTCGATTTTGACATCGCGCAGGGCGTTCATGAAGGAACTCGCGCGAAAACGCTCCGGAGCAATATAGACGAGCTGGTAGGCTCCGTTTTTCATCCCGTCGAGCCGCTCCTTTTGCTCATTCCAGGTCAGGGTGGAATTGATCAAGGTGACCGCAACGTTCCGTTCCATGAGAGCGTCCACCTGATCCTTCATCAGCGCGATTAGCGGACTCACGATCAGAGTGACCCCTTCCCGACAAAGCGCGGGAAGCTGATAGCAGAGCGACTTCCCCCCGCCCGTCGGCATGACCACCGAGCCATCACGCCCTGAGAGGATCTCCCCAATCACCCCTTCCTGCCCGTCCAGGAAATCTTCAAATCCGAAGACTTCCTTGAGCTTCTCGCGAGCGTGGTCAATTGGAGACATCAGAGGCAGTCAAATGAACAGCATGGAAAAGAGCAAGAAAATCAGGAAGGTTGCACGGAATAAGAGTTTCGCTACGTTCTCTGACAGACCTAACCATGAAAACTGCACCCTTAATTGCCTCTGCCGTTCTTCTTTCGACGTCCTTTTCCTTCGCCGGCGGCAAGGGATGGATGCATGACTTCGAAGCGGCCAAGAAAAAAGCAACCGAAGAGAAAAAAGACCTCCTTATTGATTTCACCGGCTCGGACTGGTGTCCTCCTTGCAAGGATCTCTCTGCCAGAATTTTGTCACAAGACTCCTTTAAAACCGCTGCGGGGAAAAATTACATCTTGGTTGAACTCGACTTTCCAAACGACAAATCGGGCATGACCAAGGAGACGATCGCTCAAAACGATACTCTCGCGGCCAGCTATGGAATCGAGGGTTTCCCCACAATTCTTCTCACCGATGCCCAAGGCCGGCCATTTGGTCAGACGGGACACCGCAAGGGCACCCCGGAACAGTATCTCGAGCATCTCGCCGAACTTCAAACCAAGAAGAAGACACGTGACGAGGAATTCGCAAAAGCAGAAAAAGCCGAGGGCGTTGCCAAGGCCAAGGCCCTCTATGCAGGTTTGAAAAATGTCCCTGACAACCACTTGGGGCACTACAAATCGGTCTTGGAGGACATCAAGAGGAACGATCCCAACGACTCAACCGGCCTGATCGCCGCCCAGGAAAAAAAGGAGGAAAATGCCAAAGCCGCCGCTGCTCTCGGTGAGAAAATGGGAGGCCTGGAAAAAGGACTCACTGCGGCCATGGAAAAAGGAGACGTTGATCAAGCCCTGAAGCTGGTCGATGATTTCATCAAAGTCGAGAAACTGGAAAATGCACAAAAACAGCAGGTTCTGTCCATCAAGATTAAAATCCTGATGGAAGGGGATAATATCGAAGCCGTCGAGAAAGTGGTGGATGATATCGTCGCGGTTGATCCCACCTCCGAATTCAGCCAGCAGGTAAAAAACTTCAAGGAGACCCAGCTGCAAGAGATCAAGAAAGCCCGGGCCAACCAAGAGAAGACCAAAGAAAAGGAGTAAGCCTTCTTGTCAATCCCACTTAAACAAAAGCGCGTGCGGCTCCGGCCCCACGCGCTTTTTCGTCTTTGAAGAAGGAGCAATTCTATTCCAATGCCTGATAGACGAAGCAGAAGAACTTTGCCCGGGACGCGACAGCGATCTCGTGTGAAAGGAGCCCATCCGCACCGGCCGTGATCTCAACGCCATCATCCCATGTTTCAAGATCAGATGATGACTTCAGGAGATACGATACCCTGGGAACTCCCGCCGCTTCGACGGTCATCGATCCGGAATCCTTGGCGAAATTCACCTCGGCCGGCAGAACCACGAAGGCAAGATCGTTGTTCGAATCAAAGGGCGAAGCCCACTTCGAATCAGCGTAAACCGACTCCCCGGTCAGGGTGCCCAGAAATGCCACCAACGCTTCTTTTTGAGCTTGTGATAAATTCAGGCGCGGTGGCGTTGGCGGAGGTCCGCCGGGACGCGGAGGAGGACCGGCAAGACGGGGATCAAGCCCCGTCGTGATTGCCGGGATCGCGTTGTAGTGATTCACGACATCAAGAAGAGTAGCCTTGGAACCATCATGCATGAAGGGGCCATGCGGGGTGCCTTCCGCATCCACAAGGTCGCGCAGACTCGGCGAGCGACGGTTGGTGAGATCTTGTCCACCAGCAATCGAAGTGATCACCCCATTGTGGCCGGAGTTGGGATCGATATCAAAGGTCGGCGGCTGATGGCAGGCCGCGCACCCCGCCCCGCCACCAGGCCCCGGAGGATTCTGGAAGATTCTCTTGCCCAGATTTTCCCGGGCCGTGAAATTGGCAAAGTCCGCATTGGGATTCGGCGCGGCCACAAAGCCCCGGTCATACTTGCTATCGAAGGACCTGTCTCTTATACACATCTCCGAGCCCACGAGACCGAGGCTGATCTC
>CAJXVQ010000556.1 GCA_913060685.1 uncultured Verrucomicrobiales bacterium | reverse complement strand
GAGATCAGCCTCGGTCTCGTGGGCTCGGAGATGTGTATAAGAGACAGACCCAGGGCTTCTTCCCGACGCACTTCAAAGCATTCGCGACGAACGGTGGAAGCAAACATGCTTGCCCGGCCTTCACCCGTTTCCACGCCCCATCCACAAGAATGGCTCCCTCTCCTTCAATGCAAGCCAACATAAACGTCCCGGATTGATCGGTTCGGATGATATTAAATGGCGTATACGCCTCCATAATCCCGGCATGAATAATCTGGTGCTGTGACAAAAGCGGGCACACCGGAGCCTCCTGCAACCAGTCCCGATGATCGTCCTCATTCACACGAACGACCCTCACCTTTGTCCTCTCGCCCAGGACACGGACATTCTTAATGGTGTTCGGTGGTGCTTTTTTGTCTGCCATCCTGCGTTAATAAACGAAAGCAGAGTAAATCAGTTCAGTCACTACGACACCCGCCTATTCTTCTCACATGTGGAAAATATGTATGCAAATGTGGCACCCTTTTTCAGCCGGCCCGCTAGGATAACCGCAGAGATACCTCTAACATCATCAAGACTATGCCTAATCCATGGACCGGGACCGGAAACCCCTATACACGAAACGAAATGCTCGAGCGTCTTCATGACACTCTCTCCAAGGGCGAGGCCATTATTGGCGCCGGAGCAGGAACAGGCATCTCCGCCAAGTTTATTGAGAAAGGCGGAGCCGACCTCATCATCATCTATAATTCAGGCCGCTTCCGCATGGCGGGCGCCGGATCGACCGCTGGCCTCATGTCCTACGGTGATGCCAATGCCATCGCGATGGAAATCGGGGAATTTGAAGTCCTCCCGGTCGTCGAAGAAATCCCTGTGATCTGCGGAGTCCACGCCACCGATCCCCGTCGACGCATGTGGCACTTTCTCCGTCAGGTCATCGACATGGGCTTTTCGGGCGTCAACAACTTCCCCACCCACACCATCGTAGACGGGCACTACCGCCAGACCCTCGAAGAGACCGGGATGAGCGTGCAGAAGGAAATCGAAATGATTGCCCTCGCTCATAAGATGGACCAATTCACGATTCCCTACGTCGTCACGCCCGAGGAGGCCAAGGGGATGGCCGAAGCCGGAGCCGACGTCATCATCGCCCACGTTGGCTGCACCATCGGTGGTTCCATCGGAGTCACTGATGCCACTGTCTCAATGGATTCCGCCGTCCAGGCCACCCAGACAATCTGCGATGCCGCCCATTCGGTTCGTAAGGACGTCATGGTTCTCTCCCACGGCGGCCCCATCCTCACGCCGGACAATGCCGCTTACGTTTGTGAGCACACCGACGCCGTCGGCTTCGTCGGTGCCTCCAGCCTCGAGCGCATGGCCATTGAGCAACCGCTCACCGAGCTCACCCGCCAATTCAAGTCCATCCCCGTGAAACGAATCCACTGAAGCCATGACCATCGCTGTTTTAGGAACTCTCGATTCAAAAGGCCACGAGCACGCCTTCGTCGCCAACTTGATCCGCAAAAAGGGACACGATGTCCTCCTCATCGATCTGGGCACCGGAGGTCAGCCACAAGTCGAACCCGATGTCTCCCGCTTCGAAGTTGCCGCTGCCATTGACCTTGACCTACAAACCCTCATCGACAAACAAGACCGAGGGGAATGCGTTGTCGCGATGTCCAAGGCCGCGCCTGTTTTCCTTTCCAAACTAGCCTCCGATGGAAAAATCGACGGCGTCATTTCTCTCGGAGGAGGCGGAGGCACCGCTCTCGGAACCGCCGCGATGCGCGCCCTTCCCGTCGGCTTCCCCAAGCTCATGGTCTCGACTTTGGCTTCCGGAAATACCGCCCACTACGTCGGAACAAAGGACATCACCATGATGCCTTCCATCGTCGATGTCGCCGGATTGAATCGCATTTCAAAAACAATCTTCACCCGCGCCGCCGGAGCAATCTGCGGCATGGTCGAGGCCACCGTGTCAAGTGACGAGGAAAAGCCCCTCATCGTCGCCAGCATGTTTGGCAACACCACAGACTGCGTCAATATCGCCGCCAAAGTTCTCGAAGACGCCGGCTACGAAGTCTTGATTTTTCATGCCACTGGAACCGGCGGCAAAACGATGGAATCCCTCATCGAGTCCGGCATGGTCGCCGGTGTCCTGGACCTCACCACCACCGAATGGGCCGACGAGTTTCTTGGTGCAACCCTCACCGCAGGCCCATCCCGAATGGATGCCATGACCAAGGCCCGGATCCCCGCTGTCATTGCCCCCGGATGTCTCGACATGGCAAACTACGGAGAGCGGGAAACCCTCCCGCCCGAACACGAAGGCCGCAACCTCTACATTCACAATCCACAGGTTACTCTCCTTCGAACCAATGCCGAAGAGTGCCGGGAGCTTGGTCGTATCCTCGCCGAAAAAGCCAACGCCAACCCAGCTCCCACCGCGATCGTAATTCCAAGGAAAGCCATCTCCATCATTTCGGCCGAAGGCCAACCCTTCCACGACGCCGAAGCGGACCAGGCTCTCTTCAACGCCATTCACGAACACGCCCGCTGCGAGGTCATCGACTTCGACGAAGAAATTAACAGCGAAGTCTTCGCCCAAGCAGCAGCCCGCAAGCTTCTCTCTCTCATCAATTCCCAACACCCTTAAAAACAATGACCAATCACTTTGGAGTATTTCAATTCAAGGAAGGCGTGACCGACGCCGAAATCGACGAATGTTTCGCAGAAATGCGAGCCATGGTCGGCATCATCCCCGGCCTCCTCAGCATGGAGCACGGACCCTACAAATCCGACGAAGGGCTCGACGACGGCTACACCCATGGCTTCATCATGACCTTCGATAGTGCGGAGTCCCGCGACGCCTATCTCCCACACCCCGAGCACTTGAAGCGAGTCGAATTGGTCCAACCCCGCCTCGAACGGCTCGTCGTCTTTGACTTCGATGTCACGACCGGGTCCTCCGCAAAACTCTGAACGGTCATGGACGAGGCGGATGTTGTTCTCATCGGCGGCGGCATCATGTCCTCCAACCTTGGAGCCTTACTCAAAAAGCTCGATCCATCGCTGAAAATTCACCTCTTCGAAGTCGCTGAAGACTTCGCCAATGAAGCCTCAAACGGCTGGCACAATGCCGGGACCGGACACGGCGGCCTTTGCGAACTCAGCTACACGCCCGATCGCGGTCCCGATGGCGAGGTCAAGGTCGGGAAAGCTCTCGAGATCTTCGAAGAGTTCGAGCAATCCCTCCAGTTCTGGGCCTCCGCCGTGCGGGAAGGCATGATCGCCACCCCAACTGAATTTATCAATCCCGTCCCCCATCTCAGTTTCGTGCACGGCGAGGAAGGGGTGGATTTTCTGACCTCGCGTTTTCAAGGCTTGAAGAAGCATCACTTCTTCGAGTCCATGACGTTCACGAACGAGCGGGAAGAGATTCAAAAATGGGCTCCCTTGCTCGTTGAAGGCCGCTGCGATGAACCCGTCGCCACCACAAAAGTGGAACACGGCACCGACATCAACTTCGGCTCCCTCTCTCGCAAACTCATCGCATGGCTCGGCGCCCAGGAGGGTTGCCAAACCCACCTCAGGCACCGCGTCACCGACCTCACCGAAATCGAATCCGGCTGGCAGGTTACCGTCCGCAATGACACCACCGGCAAGACCCGCGAAATCAAAGCCAACTTTGTCTTCATCGGAGCCGGCGGAGGAAGCCTTCCCCTCCTTCAAAAATCCGGAATCCCCGAGGCCAAAGGCTACGGCGGCTTCCCCATTGGCGGCCAGTGGCTCATTTGCCAGAATCCCGGGATCGTCTCAAAACACCACGCCAAGGTGTACGGTGCCGCACTCGGGTCTGCCCCCACAATGGCCGTCCCCCATCTGGACACCCGCGTCATCGACGGAAAAAGCTCCCTTCTTTTCGGACCCTACGGATCGTGGACTACTAAATTTCTCCACGAAGGAGGAAACTTCCTCGACCTCTTCAAATCCATCCGCCCCTCCAACCTCTGGCCACTCATCAAGACGGGATTTTGCAACATCCCCCTCGTGGGTTACCTCATCGGGCAGGGTCTTCAATCGATGAATCACCGCCTTGTCGAACTCCGCCGATTCTACCCCGATGCCAGGGCCGAAGACTGGAAACTCATCGACGCCGGCATTCGCGTTCAAGCCATTAAATCAATCGATGGCGATGCCGGAATCGTCCACTTCGGCACCGAAGTTCTCACCGATCAAAAACACACTATTTCAGCCCTTCTCGGGGCCTCTCCCGGGGCCTCGGTCTCAGTGAATGTCATGCTCCAGGTAATCGAAAAGTGTTTCCCCCATCTCGTCAAAGGTGAGCACCTCGACACCCTTCTCTCCTTAATTCCTTCCTACAATCGCGACCTCAAATCAGAAGATGAAGCGGAATTTTTTCGCAGCATTCACGAGGCCGCTCTCCGGGAATTACATCTCACTTGAAACTATTTATGAAGCCCATCCCCTATCTCCTCTTCACTTTCATCACCTCCCTTGTTGCCCTGTCTCTTATACACATCTGACGCTGCCGACGATCTACTCTGTGTAG
>CAJXVQ010000555.1 GCA_913060685.1 uncultured Verrucomicrobiales bacterium | reverse complement strand
TCTACACAGAGTAGATCGTCGGCAGCGTCAGATGTGTATAAGAGACAGCCGTAAATCCATTCGCTGCAAACAACCCGTGCGTCTGCAACCCACACACCTCCGTCACTCCCGCCCTCGCCGCCTCCCAAGCCGCAAAGGCCTGCCCAAGCGGATGATCCATGTAGCTCGTCACGACCACTCGTTCCCCGTTCAACATCTCATTGACCGCCGGCTTTACGATCAAGACCTCCGAATCCCCGCCATCCTCTTCGACATGACGGTCATTCGCCAAAGCCATCCCGGTCTCCCTCCCCAGCACCGCCCAATCACCTCCGCAATAACTCACGGGATCCTCCAAAAAATTAATTCCGCCCTTCTCATCCTCCGACCAATTTTCAAACTCATCAAGCAGCTCCTTTAAAGTCCCGCGCTCATTAAAATCAATCCGCCAACCCAAGCCCGGAAACTCCTTCATCATTCGCCTCACCTCCCTCAACTCTCCCCCGACATCCCGGCCCGCCTTCACCTTCACCTGATCAAATCCACGACTCACCGCCTCGCCCAAAATTTCCGGATTCAGAACGGGCAAGGTGGCATGACTCCGGGGCACCTCCAATCCCTCAAAGAGCGATCTCCCCGCTTCCCGTGCAATCCCATCCGCTTCCACACAAGCCATCGTTCGCCTGACCAAAGCCAATCCCCTCTCCCCCGCCAAATCCACCAAACACTCTTCCAAAGTCGGATCTCCCAACTCCGGCCACGAATGAAGGCACCCAAATCCAGCGCCCTCCCTCACCAAAACCCCCTCATAGACCGACCTGTCCGTCTGCGCATTTAGCGCCCCTGCCGTCTGCAGTTTGTATTTCGAAATCCACAGATCTCCCACTAGTCCCAGAGGTAAGACTCCTTCACCAACACCTTCGTCTCACCATCATAAAGCGTCGCCCGCCATGACTGCACATGTCCGAATTTCAAATACTCCGCCCCCCCGATGACGATCTCACGATCGCCCTTCTTTGACGCCGCAGCCACAAACCCGGTCTTTCTCACCTCCGCTCCGGTGCGCGCCAGACGATACTCAAAGACCACCTTCACCGGCTTCTTCCCGCTCAGCCCATGCCAGCGGATATGGTAATAATTCCCCCGCCTCAGCAACCTCTCCTTCTCGGTGACCGCCCCATGAAGCCGCTTACTTGTCTCAGCCCTGATAAAAGGGTGCCCTGTCGCCACCTTCGTTTCGCGGAGGTGAAACTGACGTATCCGCAACGATTCCGGCGCCCCACAAGATGCCAAAAACAAGGTCGCTAACGCAAAAAACACTCTCACATCGCAATCTTCAATTTTCGGGATTCAATATTCAATCTAAAATCCCTAAGATCGCAAGATCATGGACGATGTGATTCGCGACCGACTGGATGATTTCATCCGAAAAAAAGGACTGAGACAGACTTCCCAACGGGATGAAATCCTCGAAATCATCTTCGCGTCCGACGAGCACTTCACGCCCGACGAACTTTTCGAACGCCTTCGCACCGCCGGTTCCAAGCCCTCCCGCGCCACCGTCTACCGCACCCTTGGCCTCCTTGTGGAAGCCAACCTCATCCACGAAATCGAACTCGGCGATGGCCAGACCACCTACGACCCCAACTTTATCGACCACCCCAACCACAACCACCTCATCTGTGTCGATTGCGGAAAAGTGGTCGAGTTCGAGGACTCCCACCTCGATATCCAGAACGACTGCCTCACCCGCCGCCTCGGCTACCGCCCCGTCCGCAAGAGCCTCCGCATCGAGGCCGCCTGCGAACGCCTCCGCAAGGAAGGCACCTGCCCCGACCTCATTCAGGCACGCGTCAAAGGGAAGCGACTTCCCAATCGCAAAAAATGAACACCATCCTCATTCTCCCCCTTCTTGAAAAAAAGCACGTCCCGGGAAGACCCCCGGTTTTGGGTGTCTTTTACTGGGCGATTCCTCCTTTTCAGATTTCAATCCTACCTGACATCTGAAAACCTCCCCCATGACCATCGCTCCCATCGAAAACACCTCCGGCGTCAAGCTCGGCATTCTCGGAACCCACCTTGGCTTTCTTGACGCCCTTGTTCCCGATGAAGCCGGTCGCCTCCCCCGAACTCCCGAGGGTGAATTTGTCCTGGTGGCAGGCGCACGGGACCTCATTGAGCTCTCTCCCGTCAAAGTTGACCTCATTCAAGTCTCCGCTTTCGGCACCACCCTTCCCGAGGAAACCGACGCCCTGATTCCCGCCCTCCGCGATCTCGGACTCGAACCGCAATTGGTCATGATGGTTGGTGGTGTCAATCCCATGAATCCCGACGATGAGGACGAAGCTCTTTCGCAACTCCTCACCAACCTCAACGCCGCCCTGCGCAACAAGATCACCCACGTCAACTCGACTTCCGTGGAAACCTGGATGGAAGGAAGCCCACCGGCGAACGACGAAGAATTTCAAGCCCGCGTGGCCCAGAACATCAAACTTCACCTTCGCGCCTATGAGGAGGCCGGACTCGAGGGCTCATGCATCGAAAGCTGGAATATCGAATTCCTCCGGCCCGGGGAATTTCAAACCTTCACCTCGCTCCCCAAGCTGCGCCCCATCCTCGACGGTTTGAACAAAAAGCTCGGCAAGCCCTACTTCAAGGCGCTCATCGATGCCGCCCACTGTGGTGACTCCGGCCTTAGTATTTCTGAGAACGAAGCGATCATAGCCTCCATGGGAGAAGCCGATCAAATCGGGCCCTTCCACTGCTCCGTCCCCACCACCCGTGGCTGCCTCTCATCCGACGATGGCTGGGTGGGCGCGCTCCTGACCGCGAATGCAAAAACAGGCAAGCTCCCGAGCGCCTTCGTCGAACTTTTCCGCCACGACGACCCGGCTTTGGAAGCTCTTCGCAAGCTCGAACCCGGACACGGAATCGATACCACCCTCGGCCGCAGCTACACTCAGGTCATGGTGGACGGACTCATCGACACCGTCCGCCGACTCAACAACCTCAAGAATCGCGGTCTCCTATAAAAAGGAAACGGCGTTCTGAGCGCTGCAGATTGATTACGGATCACCTCGACAGAGGCCTTGATGACTTGCTTGTCAGCGAGAGTCCTCCGTATTTTTTTCGGGATCGTGGTAAATCGTGACCCACTCCTCAAAAGGATCCACTCGGACCAATGTGGAGAGATGAAGAACACATTCAGGATTTCTGTTCTGGTGCCAATTCCTTTTGCTCAGGATCAACACGATTGTCCTTGGCGGCATTCGCTTCCTTTCTCTTGAGCGCCTTGGTTTCGACATCATCCTGCTCGATGACGAGCGAGTGAATGGTAACCGGACCCTCGATCTTCTCCGTATTGGAAAGGACGGGTGTGAGAACCTTGTCTTCATCCTCCTTGAACAGGATGATGGCATTCTCGCCGTGGGTCTTTTTAAAATCTTCCAGCGTGAAAACCTCGGTGAGGAGAGTCTTTTTCATCTCGGCACCCTTCCGGCAAAATGAACTCAGTTCGGAAAAGCGGGGACCGCCAAGGAAGCAAAACCTTCCCCGCATGTGGTTCGCGACCGCCTTCTGATGGTGGGCATCGACATCCGCCGGAGTAATTTGCCAGACATTGGCCTTCCCAAATCGGTGTTGAAATTCCCGCGCTGCCAGCGAATTGACCTCGTTGTTGGGAGTCGCCGCAACGAGATGACCCAGGCCCGCGAAATCGATCTCCTCCTCAGCATATTCGGAAAGGATATTGGCCCGCACTGCCGTCAGCCCATCGAGCCGAGCTGCCGCAATCTTTTCATACCGGGTGTCGAGAAGGAGACAATGATGGCCTTCATTGACGAGCCCCTTGGCCACCGTCCGAATCCATGGATCGGCACCCGCAAAGAGAATGCCGCTGGGATTGGCATCGGATAGCCCCAAACGTCGAGCCAGCGGAGCGGCGAGAAGTCCGTAAAAAGTCACGGTTCCCAAGATCACGATGAAAACGAGCGGGACAAGCTCACTCGCTTGTTCTGCCAACTGCGCATAGAGTTCGTTCTCAGGATTCGCCTTGGCAGCCCCTTTAATCTGCAGGGCAAAAACCGAAGTCACCGCGGCAGCTACGATTCCCCGGGGAGCAAGAAGAGCCAGAAAGAGTTGCTCACGAAAGGTGGTGCGATTTGAGCCAAGATTCGCCAGAAAAACAGAGGCCGGACGAACCACAAGAATCAGTGCGGCCAGGAAAAAGAGGCCCTTTTGCCAAACCGCCTGGAGGTCTGAAATCTCGATTCGCCCCGAGAGCATGAGAAAGAGAAGAGAAATAATCAACACCCGGAGGTTCTCCTTGAACGCAAGAATGTGCCGAACTGAAACCTTCTTCTGATTGGCCAAAGCGACCCCTAAAACGGTCACCGTTAAGAGTCCGGCTTCATGCTGAATGGCATTGGAGCCGGCAAAGGCCACTCCGACCAAGGCCAGAAAAAACATGCTCTCCAGAAAGTCCGGAATCAGATGACGAGCCATCAAAACTTCGGTCACTTTCGCAAGCCCCCACCCAAGACCTGTCTCTTATACACATCTCCGAGCCCACGAGACCGAGGCTGA
>CAJXVQ010000554.1 GCA_913060685.1 uncultured Verrucomicrobiales bacterium | reverse complement strand
ATCGTCGGCAGCGTCAGATGTGTATAAGAGACAGGGTGGAGACGGGGTCGATGAAGACGATGTCGGCGACGTCGAGAATGGAGAAAGGGTTTTCCTGGACGGTGAGGGGAGGAGGAAGGGTTTTGGTGCCATCGGGATGGGTTGGGACGATGCGGGGTCCGAGAGCGCCCATGTGGAGCCAGACGGCGGAGGAGCCGGGGCCTCCGTTGAAGGCGAATACGACGGGGCGTTTGTGGCGGTCCTCCATGCCGATGCGTTCGTAGGTGACGTGGAAGATGTCGGCGCGGTCCTCGTCTTTTTCAGTTTTGAGAGTGAGGGTGGAGGCTGTGACGCGGTAGTCGATTTTCTTGCCGTCGATGGTGACGGAGTCCTGCTTGGTGGCTTTTTCTTCCGTAGGTGCTTTGTCGTCGGGTTTTTCGGCGTCCTGGGCGTGGAGAAGAGTGAAACACAGTGGGATAAGGGCGAATCGCATGGGGAAAGAATGACGTAAATGGAGATGCGCGCAAATACGGAATTTTTGGGAGCGTGGTGGATGATGGGAAAGGTGGGGTTGAGGGGGCTTGGTTGCGGAGTGAACCACAGAAGAAGCGGACGGGGCTCGAGCGTGAACCTCACTAATTTGAAGTAAGCAACGGATAAAAGGACTTTCTCTTAGCATTCGCAGGACCGGCAGTTTCCGTTGAGACAGGTCGTGCCCGATCGAAGGTTTCCGATGTGCGCGGCGATGAGGAAAACGCCTCCGAGAGTGGTGACGATGGCTGCGGGTGGAATGTGAAGGGAGGTTTGCCCTGACTCGGAGACTTGGATGCTAGGGCAGCATCCGTCCACGCAGGTTTGTGATCCCGTGGTGGCTAGCGAATCTTCCAAGGCATTGTCGTGACAGCTTTCGCATCCGCTATTGCTGGTAGTTCCATTGCATTCGTTTTCTGCCGATGGCTTTGTTGGGATTATTTCTTGGTCGGACGTGGTTCCATTGGTGATGGCAGGGAGTAGCGCTCCACCGAGGATGAAGAAAATTCCAATGAGAGCGGAGACGACGGACCAACGTTTTTGGTGTTTCCGGTAACCTATTAAGAATAGAGAAGGCAGCCAGTGGTATGATGAAAATTGCCACCAAAGCGTGGGAGGCGGGGTGTGCCCAGATTTCACCAAAGGAGGGGAGTGCGATGAGGAGAAGCGGGGCAAGGGCGCAGTGGATGGCGCATAAAACCGATGCGGCGACACCGAGACGATCGGCATTTTTTTCAGTGAGCGGGAAGCTGGCTGACTTTGCGGTGGTGGTTGGGTTCATGAGGAAAGAAGGAGATGAGGTTATTCAGAAAAGAGTTTTTGGCCTGACAAGTTGTTCCGGCGTGTGTCGGAAGCAGGTGAACCATTGCAGGGCTAGTTCGGGGCTGATCCAGGAGGTTGCTTTGGGGACTTTGTGATATCGATGGTAGTTCTCTCGCCGGTATTCCTTGCCGAAACGGTCCAAGATGGTTTTTTCATAGCTGATCAGCCAGTCAAGAAAGGGAAGAGATGCGATGTGGAGTTCTTTTTTTCTGACTCCGGTTTTGATGAATTCGGGCTGCCAGAGACCAGGAGTTGGCGTGGTTCTAGAAGATGTCCAAATGACGATCCGTTTGCGGGGACGCATGAAGGTGAATCCTCCATCGGGGCCATACCATCCGGCGCAGGAGCCGTAGAGTTCGAGGTGGCCGTTTTGCCATTCCCGGCGGTAACAGCTGGTGCCCTTGAGTCCTTTCGAGGGCAGTCGGACAAAGCCATCTTGGACGAGTTGATTGCCTGCGGGGTGGGAGACATCTTGTCCCCAGAAGAACATTTGCTGCTGCAGGCCATCTGCGAGATCACGAAGGTGGCAGGGCGCGAGTCTGGAGGTTGTGACAGGCATGGTGAGATGAAGTTTCTGAGATGATTAAATTTAGAAAACAGCTTACCCCGACAAGGAGCCGGCCGAGGCAGGGCAAGCAGTTGAGGTTGAGTTATTTGCTTCTTCTGCGGGCCACGAGGCCGATGAGGGAAAGACCAGCGAGGAGGGTGCTGGAAGGTTCCGGGATGACGGTGAAGGAAAGTGTTTCGGTTGCGCTTAGGGCTCCTAAAGTATTGTGCATTCCGGTGGCTGTGAGATCTACGAACCACTCGCCGGGCTCGTTGAATCCCCAGTTGACGTGGTCGTGGCTGAAGTTTGAAACGAACTGGTTATTGTCGTCGGTCCCTCCGGGATTGGTCGAGGAAAAGAAGAAGGTTGGATTGCCCAGGCCATCGTTCGTCCACATCGAAAAGGTGCCATTGCCGGAAGGAGAAGTCACCGAGCCGAGGGTGAAGGTGATCGCGCTGCTCCAGTCACCGGCGGTCAATTCTTCGGAAGCCAAGGCCACGTAGGGAACGCCGGCGGCTTGGGATTGGGGGAGGATCCAGAGATCGTCCCCGGTGTTGACGCCAGCTGCCGGGAGGTTGGTCGCGGCTAAAACCTTAAGGTTTGCTCCGGCCAGGACCTGGAGTTCAGAGGCTTCAAATTCGACATCATCGGTCTGGGCACCATTTACCACGCCGGAGACGACGTGGGCTTCCAGTTCGAGTTCTCCGCCCTCGAGGATGACTCCGAAGTCGAGTTCTCCTGAGCTGAAAACGGCGGCTTGAGAGACGGCGATGCCAGCGAGGCTGACGAGTGGGATTGTTAGTTTCATTGGGTTAATTTTTCTTTTGTTTAGTTGCGCGACCTCTGTTCGAAGCGAAAGAAGCCGAGAGTGGGTGAGGCGTCGGGGACGACAAGTCGCCGACGCATAATGGGTGAAATCTCATTTCCGAGTTCGGCGCCATCTTCGTAAAATCCATCGGCTGCGCCTTCCGAGAAGAGCCTGCTCCATGGTTTCCACGGGGTGCTCAAATCAGGACTAAAGGCCGCGGCGAGTTCGAGCGGGCTGGACGCAAAGTCATCCTTGTAGAGGTCTCTGAGGAAGATGATTTGGGCCTGCCCATCGACAAATTGCGGAGTGGGCATGAGCTGTCCGTCAGGAACGGCAGGGTCGAAGCCATGCCAGAACAGGAGGAATTCCAGAGCATTACTCAAGCAGTCACTGTCTTGGTCGGACTGTGGGTCGGAGAGCGTGCCGGAAGCAAGTTGGTGGGTTCGTTCGAAACTGTCGGCCCAAGCTTCATAGGAATAATTCGCCTCGAGATTCGACAAGAAGGTCAGGGTGAATGGCGGGGCTGAGCTTTGGCCTTGGCGTGCTTGTAAAGTGATCCGGTAGATTCCATCGGCTCCGAACTCGAAAAGGGTGGCTCCTTGCTCTCCACTCACGGTCACATTTCCGGGGCCGCTTTGAGCGATGAGTTCAATGGTGATGGGCTCTTCACTTATGAAGTTGATTTGATCAATTCCGGCGAGTCCGACTTGGCCAAGTGATTCTACGTTGGGATCGACCATGTCCATGGTGAAGCGATTATTGGTCGCGATGAGGGCGACTTGGTCGATGGCGTAGTCGACTTGATTTACTTGGTCATAGATGGAGGCTGCGGGAAGGTTCTCCCGGCCATCGCCGAGTCGCCACCGGCCTGCGGTGCGGATGAATCCATCATGGGGAACGACAAAATTGAGGGACACTTCCGAGGAAACATCCTGGCCTCCGAATTGGGGATTGAGACGTCCTTCATTGTTGAATTTAACCGCGTAGTTTCCGGGTTTGGTGAAACCCCAGTTATAGTGGCTGTGGCTGCCTGCTGGGATGGGATTTAAGACATCGCCCGAGTTGATGCCATCGGTGCTATTGAAATGAAATTCCAGAAATCCGAAGCCGCTGCTGGTCCACATCGCGAAGTGCCCTCCACGCTCGACACCACTTCCGGCCACTTCGAGGAGTTCACTTGAAATGCTTCCTAGTGGACTGGGAGTGTAGTTGCCATTGACGTTGGCTTGAAAGATTCCTTGAGAATAAATCGCTCGCCAACCGAGGAAGAGTTGTCCGGGAATATTGTTCTGCGAGAGAATCCAGAGAGGCTCGTTGGCCTGCCCAAATCCGTCGGGAGGATTTGCGGTGACAAGCCTTGTAGAAGGAGCGGCTAGAAGGCGCACGGTCGATTCGTCGAGGCGCACAATTCCTTCATCATCGGCAAAGCTACCATCAAGATCATAGCTGATCGAGGTGCTCCATCCTGAGTCTGGATTTTCAGCATTAGGCTCATAGTCGATTTGATATTCAAAATGCCCCAATACGAGGTCGACCGCTCCGAGCGGAGCACAGAACACACAGAAGAAAAGTGCCGGGACTGTTGGTTTCATCTGCACAGACAAATAGGGTAACGCAAGTAACTTGCAATAAGTTAATGCAAATTACTTGCGTTAACGGTTTTGATGCGTTGTCTTGGAGCCCGTGAATCGTAATTGGATCATTTTCCTGGCAGGAATCTCCTTGTCCTCCGATCAGGAGTTATTTTCTGCACCGGATGTGGAGGGGGAGGAGGCTGATCTTGAGGTCGTGGTCGAGCCTGTCCCGCTGCCTAATAAGGCTACTCCGGAAAGTGATTTGTTAGAGGCCGGGATGTCACCAGTCGATGATCTGTCTCTTATACACATCTCCGAGCCCACGAGACCGAGGCTGATCT